>JAUNBU010000010.1:8808-25340 GCA_030526925.1 Bacillota bacterium
TTGTCAGTATGTTAGTCTACGATGGACTCGTAGGTTTCCGCTTTATCCTCAGGGAACATATCTTCGAACAGGTCGGTCACAGGGTTGTTCTTGATGTATTCCATCTCTTCGTAGAAGTCGGAGCCCAGGAAGTACTTCTTAGGAGGCAGGACTTCTTCGCCCTTCGCCAGCTTTTCCAGACCTTCCTTGATCTTCTCAGGATAAGCCGGGATCTCGTAGATCCTCACGCCGCAGGCGTTGTCGATGGCGTTGATGACTGCCATGTGACCTGCCGACTGGAATGCTTCCGATGCTCCGGAGGAACCGTACGGATTGGTGTTTCTCACGGTGCAGTGGTGGATCAGGTTGAAGTTGTCAGGGATGTCCTTGATGGTCGGGATCCCTGCGCCTACGATGTTGTTGTGCTTCTTCACGTCTTCGTAGTTTTCCGTCAGTGCGAACCCGATGGTATGGGACAGTCCGCCGTAAGCCTGACCGTCAACTGCTGCTACGTTACCGATGACGCCAACGTCATCTACGCACCAGTAGCCGATGCAGGTGGCTTTGCCTGTCTTGGTATCCACCTCTACCTCTGCCATGTGGAGAGCGTATGTGAAGGCAGGAGTAGGGTTTCCTTTTCCTGTGTTTGGATCAAGATACTTCAACGTCATATCTTCAGGGTTCTGGTACTGGTGTTCATACTTGGTCGGGATGCCTTCGGCAACCATTTCATCGTATGTCCTGTATGTACCATCCGGTTTTCTCATGGCGTTCATCAGCTGCTGAGCGGCCACGTCTACAGCCTTACTGTTCATGTAGTGCTGTCTTGAGGATGCGGTAGCGCCCGAGTCAGGACAGAACTTGGAGTCGTTCTGGATCAGCTGGATATCGTCAGGAGTCACGCCCAGAGGTTTGAATGCTTCCAGCATTACCATGAGGGAACCGATGTCTCCACCCTGTCCCTGATCCTGCCAGGTATTGTAGTTGGCGATCCTGCCGTCCGGCATCAGCTCGACTGCTACTGTACACTGGTCGAAGATACCTTCTGTTACGTTATATCCGCCCCATGCGATTCCGACGCCGCGTCTCTTTTCAGGAGTGTCTTCCTTCTCGCATCTTGCCTTCACTTCTTCGTAGATCGGCTTCAGCTTATCCATCATCTTTTCCATAGGGTATTCACGGAAAGGATACTGGTTGATGTTCAGATCTCCGGGTCTTGCGATGTTCTTGTATCTGAATTCGAACGGATCCATACCGATCTTCTTTGCCATCATATCCATGAGGGCTTCGGAAGCGGTGTAAGCCTGCGGAGAGCCGTAGCCTCTGTAAGCTGTTCCGTAGTTGTGGTTGGTGCATGCAACTCTCGTCAGTCCCAGACAGTTCGGTACGTTGTATGGGAAGAACATGAATTTAGCAGGTCTTGTGATCAGGTCGTCACCCAGTTCGTTGTAGGAACCGTGGTCCATACCGCAATCCCATTCCGCTCCGATGATCTTGCCTTCTTCGTCACATGCCAGTCTGCCGTTGGTGTAGGCAGGAGCACGCTTGCCGGAAAGTGCCATGAATTCGGAGTAGGTTATGGAAAGTGCTACAGGCATGTCGTCGCACGCCATACATGCACATGCTGCCATGGCATAGGTGGCTGCTGCGATACCCCAGCCGAATGTAGCGCCCGTAGGGTTTTCGATGACTCTGATCTTTTCTGCAGGAAGTCCTGTAGCGTCTGCGATGTCACCGATGTTGGCGTAGATCTGCATCGCCTTACAGTGGACTGTCAGCAGCCCGTCATCTCCCCAGTATGCCTGTACCGTATCGCCTTCGATCGGCATGTGCGGCTCTCTTGAGGAGTAGAAGGAGCCTTCTACCACGTGAGCAGCTTCGTCCATAAGCTCCGGCGTATCGTGGCCTGCACCCTTTACAGTAGGCTGCTCGGACCATACGTTAGGATGCTCGTCATGGATACGCTCTGCGTCAGGCATGGCTGCTTCCAGATATGTCTTGTATTCAGGCAGCTGTTCCCAGTCGATGGTGACTTTCTTAGCTGCGTCCTGTGCGTGTGATTTTGTGTCGGCTACTACCAGCGCCACCACGTCGCCGTAGTTGAAGATCTTGTCTTCTACCAGGATAGGGTGGGTCTGACCGGATGCCTTGGATCTCGGTGAGAATGCGAAGAAGCCAAGTCTGTTAGGTCCTTCGATATCCTCAGCCGTAACTACCTTGTATACGCCCGGCATCTTCTCAGCCTCTTCCTTATGGATGGCGTTTATCTTGGCATGGAAAGCAACCTTAGGCTGTACCAGTACAGCGTGCAGAGTGTTCTCCGGCATCTTCAGCTCTACGTCATCGCCGTAGTCTGCAAGACCGCATACCTTAGCCAGCGCAGCAGGTCTTACCAGCGGCTTGCCGTAGTATTCCTTGTCTTCAGGCAGCTTCACCATGATGTCTTCCAGCTTGCAGTCGCCTCTCATCACCTTGGCTGCGTTCATTACTGCATCCACGATCTGCTTGTACCCTGTGCAGCGACAGATGTTTCTGTGCTTCTGGAACCAGTCTCTGACTTCTTCTCTCGTCGGATCAGGCTTTTCCTGAAGCAGCTGATAAGTGGAAACGATGAATCCAGGTGTACAGAATCCGCACTGTACGGCTCCTGCGTGCATGAATGCCACCTGGATCGGGTGGAGATATCTCGGTGCGCCGATGCCTTCGATGGTGATCAGCTCGCTGTATTCCTCCACTGATTTGATTTTCTTGGTACATGAACGGATAACTTTTCCGTCCAGGATCACAGAACAGGATCCGCAGACGCCTGTTCCGCAGCCTACTTTGGTCCCTGTGAGCCCAAGACGTCTGATGACAGACGCCAGCGTGTCCTTCTCAGGATCACAGATGAACATTCGCTCGGCTCCGTTGATGTTCAACGTCATTTTTCTCAATTTCATAATTGCCTCCGTTTTGTTATGAACTTTGACTTTTACTTGCTTTGGCTACTTGCTAATAGCGCACAATGTTGTGTTACACTGTTAAAAATATTTTACCAGTTATGCGACTTTTCTGTCAAGAAAACGGAGGCTGTTTTAGGCAACTAGCTTGCTGGAATCAACACATTAAGTTGCTCAAAAATTTGCTCCTGAATTTGGCTGCCTATTTCTCCTCGATCATGGCTTCCACATCTGCCATCTTGCCGTCCACAAGATCTTCGGGCAGGGAGACCTGTCCGCACTCAGGGCAGCGAGGCACCTTGTATCGGAAGGAGCGACTCAAATACTTGAACTGGACCTCGATCTCTTCCATCTCTACCTTGCATTTATCACAGATCAACTTTTTTGCCATTGAAGACCGCCTCCAATTCTATTCGCATTCGATGGGTGTATACGTTGAAAATCTCGTATTCAGCCGAGTTATCCATGCTGCCGTATTCCACCCAGCAGGTGATGTGCCCGATTTCTTTATATGCTTTGTAATGTCCTGTTTCCGGGTCAAATGTCCTGCGCCCGGTTTCCTCCGAGTGGCGGATCACGTCGCAGATATCCTCGTCCAGAAGCTTCAATTTATCAGCCTTTTGCCTGATGTCATCGGACAGGATCAGCCTGTACGGACTCTCTTCAGGTTTATTCTTCATTTCCTCTCCCCATATTTCTCTGAGCAGCCGCTCTTTCAAAACCACCCGGTTTTGACGCCGCTCCGTTACCGTTGGCTGTCGCATATGATTTTTCGGATCGATATCAAAGAGGACATCCAGAATGTGTACCGCCTCCTTGCCCCTGTCCCTAAAAATATCCCTGCAGTTGGAGCAGTAGACCAGGTATGGGTCATCGCTCAGCTGGGAGCGCTTCTTCGCCACATAGTCTGTAAAGGCGGGCGCAGCTATTTCACCCATGCCGCCGAAGCCACAGCATCCGTGGCGGTCATTTTTGGGCAGTTCTTCTATGGAAAGGTCCGCTGACGCGGCAAGGGCTCTTACGGCGCTTTGAACGTTCTTTTCATTTCGGGCGGAGCAAGGGTCAAAGATGGCGAAGGTCTTCTGCTTCATCGTCCGAGTATTTTTTTCAAATCCGGACTCAGCCATCACCTCATAAAGGGAGACGGTAGGGATCTCCGGCAGATACTGCCTTATGTGCTTACGGCAGGTCATGCAGGCCATGACCAGCATCGGTTTGCCCAGACCCTCCCAATCCTGCTTCAGCTTCTTGATTTCTTCCAGATGGCGTTCTTCTTCTCCGTTCCAGTCCACAGGTACGCTGCAGCACTTCAGCAGCAGCCCCGTGTCAGGCTCCTTGGCGAGCAGCCATTTATAGGATTCATAGACATAGCCCGGATGTAAAGCTCCCAGGTTGCACCCCGGGAAATATGCGAAGGCAGACTTTTCCCTGCCGGGGGCGGCTTTACTGATGGCAGCAAACTCACCGTTGGCGAATTCCATGTCCCGCAGGAAATACTGACGGAAAGCGCCCGGCGTCTTATCCAAAGTGTGGATCTTGTACCTGGCGTTTTTCACCATGTCGCACAGGTCGATGTTGCTGGGACACGTTTCACTGAACAGGTCGCACTGGGTACAGGCGTTGATATAGCGCATTGCCGGGTTCTTGTGCACCAGTGATTTTGATGGTTTGGAGGTGATGATGATCTCATCACGCATGGTCCTGGGCCACTTGTCGAAGAAACCCACCAGATCGCAGTTGGTCCGGCAGGCGTCGCACTGGCAGCGGATACAGCGGGCTGCCTCCGAAACAGCCTCTTCGTCGGTGAAGGTCCCGTCCGCATCGGTTGCAGGAATCGCAGGGGTCTTTACCAGCAGATCTTCATTGGCGACAACTTTGCTTGGCGCTTCCGGCACAGGGTATTCCAGCGTGCGTGTTTTAAGGAAAACCTCGGATGCCCTCGCCACATTGATGCCATCGGCAAGAGCATGGATGGTGTCCTTGCCGCAGAGAGAGCCTCCTGCAAAGACGGCCGTATCCCCCAGCATTTTGCAGGGCTGTGCGTTTTCCATATCAAGAAGCCCGAAGTCCTTGCCGCCCTTTCCCGTGGCGACGTAGATCACATCGTAGCCTTCTTTTGCTAGCTCCTCTATATCCTCAACCTCTGAATTCAGCTTCAGGGTGTATTCTTCAAATTGAAATTGCAGCTTGAAGTCCTCCAGATAGACTTCTTCCGGAAGCAAGATGCTCAAATGACCGCCGATTTGCCCTTCCTTTTCATAGACGGTAACGTCGTATTTCTTGGAAGCCAGACGGAAAGCAAATCCCATACCGCTCAGCCCGGCGCCGATGACGGCGATCCTTCCTTTTTTAGCGGGGACATTGTATTCATTGGGCTTTTTTCTCGTAGCCTTGGATAAGATGGTCTTTTCCAGCAGGTTGATGCGGACCGGCGCATCTATGTCCTTGCGGACGCATGATTTCTCACAATAGGCAGGGCAGAGAGCCGCTACTATTTCAGGAAATACCAGAGCGTTTCGCAATGCTTTGTATGCAGTGTTGTATTTATTCTGTGTCAGTTTTTGCTGGATATCCAGAAAATCCAGATGGAAAGGGCAGGCATCCGAACAGAAGGGGATGTGGTGCTCTCTACAGGTTTCAAATTGTTCATAGTATTTGTGCATGATTCACCTCGTAACAGGTCGTAGGCTTGCGGGGCATGCCCGCTTCTTTCTCCAAATATATCACAGGTCACTACGGAAAATCCATAGTGACCTTGTGATTTTAAGCGTTTCAATAAATTGGCAGCATTCGCGTTTCGGCGATCAATTTATTTTGTTACTTCCATTCTACGCCTTCCTTGCCCAGGCTTCCGAATTCCAGATTCTCAGGCTTGGACGGTTCCATAGGATTGTTCTTGATGTTTTCGATCTCATCGTAGAGGTCGGAACCAAGGAAGTATTTCTTCGGCTTGTTAGGGTTAGGTTCGCCCTTGGCCTTGGCTTCTATTCCTGCCTTTACCTTATCGGCAGTTGCCGGCAGCTCGTAAACTCTGACGCCTACAGCATTGTTGATGGCGTTGATAACTGCCATGTGATCCGACGACTGGAAGGCTTCCGAAGCGCCGGAAGAACCGAACGGTCCTCTAGGGTCATGCCCGCCTACGTCGATGGCAACCATCTTGTCAGGAATGTCCTTGATATAAGGTACGCCTGCGCCGAACATGTTGTTGTGCTTCTTCAGATCGTCGTACTGCTCGCTGAGGGCGAATCCGATGGAATGGGAGATTCCGCCGTAGATCTGTCCCTCAACAGCCTGGATGTTGCCAGGTTTGCCGATCCAGTAAACGCAGGTCATGCCGGTACAGGTTGTCTTGCCTGTTGCTACTTCTACATCCACCTCTGCCAGATAGAGTGCATAGGTGTAGGTGTAGGTCGGGTTACCGCTTCCATCGTTAGGATCCAGGTCGTAGAAGTAATCGTACTCATCTACCGTAGCCCAGTCTCCGTCGTATCTTGTCGGCAGCCCTTCGGCAACCATTTCGTCGTATGTTCTGTAGGTCCCGTCAGGCTTTCTCATGGCGTCTGCGATGTTCTTGGCAGCCACGATGCTTGCCTTGCCGTTGGCGTAGTGGGACCTTGATCCTGCGGATTCACCTGTGTTAGGACAGTACTTGCTGTCGTCTTGAACCAGGTGGATGTCGTCAGGCGTCACCTCAGGGAAGTAAGGCTTGAGTGCTTCCAGAGTACAGATGAGTGAACCCTGGTCTCCACCCTGACCCTGATCCTGCCAGGTATCGTATTTTCTGAATTTCGGCTTGTCGCCAGGCAGCAGCTCGATGGCAACGTGTGCCTCGTCTACAGCGCCAAGACCTACGTTGTAGCCGCCCCATGCGATGCCCACACCCTTCTTGATCTCGTCGGTGGAGCCTTTCTTTGCATCGGCTACAGCCTTTTCGTAATGAGGCTTCAGCTTATCCATCATTTCTTCCATTGGATAGTGGAGGAAAGGATACTGGTTCAGGTTGGTGTCGCCGGGTCGTGCGATGTTCTTGTATCTCAGTTCGAACGGATCCATGCCCATCTCTTCTGCCAGCATGTCTACCAGAGCTTCCGAACAGGTGAATGCCTGCGGCGCACCGTAGCCTCTGTAGGCAGTACCGAAGGAGTGGTTGGTCAGGGAAACCCTTGCCAGACCCACGGCATTCGGCATGTAGTAAGGGTAGTACATGAATCGTAAAATCTTAGTCAGCTTGTCGTCGCCCAGCTCCGGATATGCACCGTGGTCCAGACCTGCGTCGAAGTCTCCGGCGATGAACTTGCCGTTTTCGTCAGCAGCCAGTCTGCCGTTGAAATAGCACGGCGACCTCTTTCCTGAGAATGCCATGAATTCCTGATAGGTCATGGAAAGGGAACAAGGCATTCCGGTTACTTTCGTTGCTATGCCTACCAGGGAGTAGGATGCGGCACTCATTGCCCATCCGAAGGATCCGCCTGTAGGGTTCTCGATGACTCTTAGCTGTTCCACAGGGATGCCGATGGCTTCCGCCATATCGTCTCTGTCGAAGTAGAGTGTCATGGTCTTACAGTGTACGCAGAGATTGTTGTCTTCGTCGTAGTATGCCTGCATCACGTCGCCCTCGATGGACATATGAGGTTCTCTGGATGAATAGAAAGAACCTTCTACTGCGTGAGGAGCCTCTTCGATCAGTTCAGGAACCTTGTCGTGGTCGCCCTTGAGCACCGGCTGCTGGGAGTAGATGTTCGGCATTTCGTCGTGTACTCTCATGGCATCCGGCATTACGGCATCCAGATAGTTCATGTATTCAGGCAGTGGTTCCAGATCTACCTTTACCTTAGCGGCGGCATCCACTGCGTGCTGTCTGGTGTCGGCAACCACCATGGCAACCACGTTGCCGTAGTAAACGATTTTGTCGTCAGCCAGGATCTTGTGGACCTGATCGAACTCAACGGATCTTGCGGAGAACTGATAAGCCATAAGTCTGTTGGCTCCTTCGATGTCCTTGGCTGTCACTACCTTGACAACGCCCGGCATCTTCTCGGCTTCGCTGTAGTCGATGCTCTTGATCTTGGCGTGGCTGTACTGCTTCGGCTGTACCAGAGCTACCTTCAAGGTCTCTGCAGGCATCTTCAGCTCGATGTCATCGCCGAAGTCGCAGACGCCGCAGGCCTTAGCCATAGCGTTCGGACGGATCAGCGGCTTGCCGTAGAAGTCGCCGATGTCTTCTTTCCAGTCGTATGTAATGTCTTCAAATGTCTTTTCGCCGCGCATGATTGCGGCTGCTTCCATAACAGCATCCACGATCTGCTTGTACCCGGTACATCGGCAGACATTTCTGTGCTTCTGGAACCAGTCTCTTACGTCTTCTCTCGTAGGATCCGGGTTTTCCAGCAGCAGCTGATAGGCGGATACGATGAATCCCGGAACGCAGAATCCGCACTGGACTGCACCCAGATGTACCCATGCGTACTGAAGCGGATGAGGGTTGAGGACCGTTCCGATGCCCTCAATGGTCATAACTTCGCTGTACTCGTCGATTTTAGAAATCTTCCTGGTACAGGATCGGATGACCTTCCCGTCTACGATGACGGAACAGGCGCCGCACACGCCGGTGCCGCAACCAACTTTGGTACCGGTGAGACCAAGGCGTCTCAGCACGGATGCCAGCGTGTCCTTTTCAGGATCGCAGATGAACATCCTCTCGGCACCGTTGATTTTCAGTGTCATTTTCTTTAAATTCATAAAATCCTCCATTTTCGTCAAACCATTGACTTTCACTTACTTGCTTACTGAATATTCTAACAGTCTGCTTATAATGGTGTCAATACCGGAAAGACCTTTTTGAAACGAATTTGTTACATCTGCGAGACAAGTGTTTCAGGTGTGAGACAAGAAAAGGCAGCCGCTCAAGATGCTGTGTATGAAGAATGAATCCAAAAACAAAAAGAATGACATCGCTCGGTAGGGCGGCAGCATTCCTTTTGCTTAAACTAATCATATTTCCCTAATATGTGAGTAAGGGCGAATTTCGGGGCTTCCGAAAGCGGAAACCGACAAAGCAACAAAAAAACCCAGACGATAAAATATCGCCTGAGCAGCGTCGCTCTGTCTATAAGCACCTCATTGTGCTTTAATCCATTATAGGATCGACATGCCAAAAAGTCAACAGAAAATTATGAAAAATCAAAGGTCACCTTCGTGCCCAGTTCATCCGACTGAATGTTCAGCTCGCCCTGAAGCTTTTCCGACACCAGGATCCTGACAAGATCCAGTCCCAGTGAACCGCCGGCTAAAGGAGCTTTTGCCGATGAGGTCCCCGGCACATCCTGTACGAATCCCATGCCGTTGTCCGTGACCATCACCAGAGAATAGAGGGATCCATCCACGAAATGTATGTTGATCGTGTTATCAGTCATATGCTCCCGTCCCTTAAAGGCGTGGCGGAGGGCATTGGTGATAAGCTCGTTTAGGATCAAAAGAACTGAGGTAGCCTTGTCCGCATCTACCTGCAGAGTATCCCCCGAGAGCGTTATGGATACGGGGGCTTCCTCGGTCAGTGCGAAGTCCTTTAGGGTCCGGATCAGTTTTTCTGTCAAAGCGTTCAGATCCACCATACCTTTCTGATCGCTGAGCAGTATTTCATGGAGCAGGGCGATGCTGTTGATGCGGCTGCTGTTTTCCCGCAGAGCCTGCTTCGTCTCCTCACACTCGCTGCGTCGTTCCTGCATACTGAGGATGCTGGAGATGAGCTGCAGGCTGTTTTTGATCCGGTGGTGCAGCTCCTTGGTCATCAGGCGTGTATCGTCGATCTGGGACGACTGATCGGCACTGCGGTTGGTGATGACACCTTCGTCATTTTCTGCCATATAAAGCCGTTCCGTCAGACGCTCCGTAGTCCGCCCCATTTCCTGCAGCTTGTTATCCCTGTGGACGCTGCTGGTCATGTCGCTTTCCTGTATCAAAACGCCGATGACCCGGTTTTCTTTGTTCTTGATGGGGACGGTCCGCTGCAGAACGTACTTGCCTTCCTGAGTAAATGCCTTTTTCTCACGCATTGCCATGCCTGTATCTCGCGTAAAGAAGACCATAGGCTCATTCTCGGGCAGTACAAGCTCGCCCGTAATATCGGCACTGTACTGGGAGTTGCCTTCAGGGCGCCCGTGAGCCACCACGATCCCCTTTTCTTCATCCTTCAGAAAGCACTCGATAAAGATATCGTGGTTTGAGAGTTTGGCAAAGTATGGAATGGCAGAGGCTATCGTTTCCAGCTGCTCGATGTCTTCAGTGGAAAGGGCGGTATTGCTTCTGCAAAGTTCTTTCAACGTGGCGCTTTTCGCGGTCTTAACAGGTTTCATAGGCGGCTTCCTTTATAAAACAAAAGCGTGCAGGACTTTCGGCAGCTATTCAAACAGGTTCTTGTGGTTCAGAATGACCAGTTCCGCTACTTCACGCATGGATTTTCGCTTGTCCATACTGAACTTTCTCATGTAGTCGTAGGCTTCCCGTTCCGTCATGTGGCTGTCCTCCATGAGAAACCCTTTGGCTCGTGCGATCAGCTTCTGGTCTTCGAGCCGCTGGTCTTTCATCTTGCTTTCCTGCTGCAACCGATGGATCTCGCCGCTTCGCTTCAAAGCAACTTCGATGGTAGGGATCAGAGTGCTGTTGTCCATAGGCTTTACCAGGTATCCCATGACGCCGTACTCGCCTGCCTTTTCCACGAAGTCCCGGTCGCTGTAGGCAGTGGTCATGATGATACAGTGGCACAGGTTTTCTTCCTTGATGATCCTGGCGGCGCTCAGTCCGTCCAGAAGCGGCATCTTGATGTCCAGCAGCAAAAGATCCGGTCGGTGTTTCCTGCACAGCTCAATGGCATCAAATCCGTCAGCGGCCTCTCCCACCACCTGATAGCCTGCGTCCTCCAACTGTTCCTTAATGTCGAATCTTGTAATGGCTTCGTCATCGGCAATCAAAATTTTCTTACACATGGTCCCGCCTCCTTCGGCTATCTTTCCCGGTCACCTCCCGGGGTTATCTCCTTCGGCTGTTGCAGTAGCGGCAGCCCTTGCATTTCATGCTAACAGTATACTGCAAAATCACCGGACGGGCAATTGCAAAAGGATTTTTTGCCGTTGCCGGACATTTCTCCCTTGCGCAAAGAAATCCGCTACTATAAAATGAAGAGCAAGGAAAGAAAACATACTGACTGAGAAAAGCACAGAATACAGGAGGAGCTTATGACCATATTTAGACCGGGAGAATTTACCATTACGGATAGAGCCGTGGAGCTGGCAAACTTCAAAAAAGGAAGCAAGCTTTTGGACATCGGCTGCGGAGAAGGCGACACCATAGCGCACCTGACGGAGGATCTTGGCATGGAGGCGGAAGGCATCGAGATGAACCTTGCCATGATCAGCAACGCCAAGGAAAAGCACCCGGGGATAAACATCAAATTCGGAGACGGGGAGTTTCTGGACGATTACATGTCCTTTACCTTTGACGGCGTGTTGATGGAGTGCGTATTGAGCCTTATCAACATTCCCGATGAGGCACTCCACGAAGCCTACTGCGTGCTGAAAAAAGGTGGCAAGCTGATCATCAGCGATCTTTACGAGAAAGACCCGGATCCGGAGAAGCTGAAGGCAGTAAAAATAGAAGCGGAAAGGCTCAGCAAGATCCCCCACAAGGAAGGGGACTGCGAAGAAGACCCGGTGAGATTCGTGGATTTCCGCCTGGATGGGGCGTTTTTCAAGGAGCCGCTCATGGCTCAGCTGGAGGAGATCGGCTACAAGGTGATCGCCTTTGAAGACCGGTCCGCTGATCTTGATAGCTACGTTGTCGAGACCATGATGCAGGACGGCAACCTGGATGATCTGTTGACAAATGTGAAGACAGAAGACGCAGAGGGCAAAAAGCGTAAGATCGGCTATTTTCTGTTGGTGGCGGAGAAGCCGGAATAATAGGAGAAAGACCATGAAAGAAGAAATATTCATGCTGAAAATGAATGGATACTGCTGCAGCCAGATCATCATGGAGCTGGGCTTAAAGCAGCTAGGCAAGGAAAACCCGGATCTGGTGGAGGCCATGGCGGGTCTCTGTGACGGCGTCAAGTGCGGCAAGATCTGCGGTGCGGCGTCGGCGGCAGGCTGTCTCATCTATCTGGCGGACGGCGAAGGCGCGGAGCGGGGGCTGGTACAGGAATACCTGGACTGGTTCGAGGAAACCTTCGGCGCTCTGGACTGCGATGAGCTTCTTGGCGATGATCCCATGGCCAAGATGGAGAAATGCCCTATGTTCGTGGAGTCCACCATGCTGAAGCTGGAAGAGCTGCTGGAGTGGGAATAAAACAGGAATAGGAAGAAGATGGGATGAGCAGCAGCAAGGCGCTGGATCTTTGGACAGCGGAAAAAATAAGACAGGAGCGCCCCTTGATGAGGGAGCAGCTTGACGCCTACACGGTAAGAAAGCTGCTGGAGACCCTGGAGTATGCCATCAGCCACAGTTCCTTTTACATGGAAAAGCTGGGGCGTGCCTTCCCCTTTGGGGGCATGGGAAATCCGGGGCATGCCCTTTCCAAGGGCTTCGGCGACCCTACGGGTCTTAAGGGATTTTTGGAAAAGTTCCAAAGGCTGCCCTTTACCTATCCCGAAGAGCTGCGGCAGAGGGGAGCGGAATTTCTCTGCGTCAGCCCCGGAGAAATCAGCAGGATCGTGACTCTGGATACCAGCGGCAGCACCGGACAGCCCAAACGTATTTATTTTACGGAGGAAGACCAGCAGCTGACGGTGGACTATTTTCAGCATGGTATGCAGCTGATAGTGGGAAAAGAAGATAAGGTACTGATACTGATGCCGGCCAAAATCCCCGGCTCCATCGGCAAACTCCTGGAACAGGGGTTGCAAAACTTTGGGGCGTCAGCCATGGCTTACGGACTTCCGGGCATGATGAGCCCGGAAGATGAGGAAGCGGGGAAGCTGCTAAAGCTCATGGAGAGCGAGAGTATTACCTCTGTAGTGGCAATGCCAACTCATATGAGAATGCTGGCGGAAGCAGAGCTTATACGGCGCCAGCGGAGCTTTTCCCCGGATGTTGGAAGCGCCAATCCGGCTGTAGGCAAAGATTTGCCGGCAAGCGCCGCCCTTTCCATAAACTTGCGAACCGTACTTCTGAGCGCAGAGTACGTGCCGGATGAAGATGTGCGCCGCATTGAGCAGGTCTTCGGCTGCCGTGTCCATCAGCACTACGGCATGACGGAGATGGGCCTTGGATGCGCCGTAAGCTGCGGACATGGCGAAGGCTATCACGTGCGGGAGAGCGACCTTTACATGGAGATCATCGATCCCGACACGGGCAGGGTCGTTGAGGACGGGCAGCCGGGCGAGATCGTATTTACCACGCTGACGCGAAAGGGGATGCCTTTCATCAGATACAGGACGGGAGACAGGAGCAGGTGGATCACCGAGGATTGTCCCTGCGGGAGCGTTTTGAAGCGGCTCGATAAAGTAGGGATGCGGCGGGAAACGAAGGGGCTGCTGAGCCCTTCGGACAGAGAAAAAGCTTAATGGAATTTTGATAGAGAGAAGGAGGACAGTATGTCTGAACAATTATCTTATTTTGCGAGAGATTTGATCGAACTTGGAGAGGATTTCGTCATCGCCAAGGTGGTGGATACCAAGGGCTCCACTCCGAGAAAAAAGGGAGCGGTGCTCCTGATGAAAAAGGACGGGACCACCATAGGCACCGTCGGCGGCGGGCTGCTGGAAGCGGAGACGGAGAAGCTTTGCCGCGAAACTTTTAAAACAAAGGAAAAGACTCATGTTTACGATTTCGTCCTGGATGAAAAGCAAAAGGGCGCTCTGGACATGGGCTGCGGCGGGGACGCCACCATACAGATCGACTATATCGACGCCTCCGATCCGGGGGATTTCGTCAAGGAGTTCAAGCTGGCAAGCACCGCCTACATCTTCGGCGGCGGGCACGTGGCATACGCCCTGGAGCCGGTACTTCGCCATGTGGACTTCAAGACGGTTGTCATCGACGATCGGGAAGAATACGCCAATCCGGAAAGGTATCCTCATGCGGAGCGGACCCTTGTTCCCGAAAATTTCGACCATGCCTTTGACGGCATCGAGACCGACGAGGACAGCTACATCATCATCGTCACCAGAGGTCACCGGGGAGATCTGCAAGTCCTGCGTGAGGCTCTGAAGCGGCCATTCGCTTACCTGGGCATGATCGGCAGCAGGAGAAAAAACAAGCTACTCTACGATAAGCTGGTGGAGGAAGGCGTAGATGAGAAGGAGTTTGAACGAATCCATTCGCCTATCGGACTTGACATCGGCTCGGAAACGCCGGAGGAGATCGCCATCAGCATCGTGGCGGAGATCATCAAGGTACGTGCGGAGATGGACCGATGAATTTCGCTGCGGTGATCCTGGCGGCGGGCTATTCATCCAGAATGAAGGACTTTAAGCCTCTTCTGCCGGTGGGCGGTCTTCCTGCCATAGAGAGGGTGATCGATACGCTGCGTGCGGCAGGGATTGAGAATATCCTGGCGGTTACGGGGCATAAGCGGGAGCGGCTGCTTCCCGTCCTGGAAAAACTCCGCGTGGAGGAGGTCTATAACGAAGGCTATGCAAAGGGAATGTTTTCTTCCATCCGGACGGGTCTTGGGTGCGGGGAAGAGCTTTTCCCTGCCAGCAGGGGCTTTTTTCTCATGCCTGTGGACTGCCCGCTGATCAGCGAGGACGTCCTTCAGGCGTTGATGGGCGCTGCTTTGGAAAGGGACTTTTTCTACGTGCCTACATATCGTGGAAAGAAAGGGCATCCGCTTCTGGTGCCTTCCGATCATGTAGAGGAGATATGCGCTTACGACGGCGCAGGCGGTCTGAAAGCCATAACGGATAAGTATTGGGAACGGATGGTCCGTGTGCCTGTGGAGGAAGAGGGCTGTCTGCTGGATATGGATACGCCGGAGGGCTACGATGAGATACGGTCCTTTCTTGCCGACGGATGCAGACGGGAGCCTTTGGAAAAGCTGGCGAAGGGCAGGCGGATATTCTTGGTTCGCCACGGAGAAACACGGCAGCATGAGGAAAAGCTGTTCATCGGTCAGTATGATGTACCCCTCAGCGATGAGGGCAGGCAGCAGATGGAAAGGCTGGCGCAGGAGCTGGCGGGAGAAAATCTTAAAGTCGATCGCATTTACTCCAGTGATTTGATGCGGGCGGTGGAATCTGCGGAAGCTTTGTCTGCTCCGGAGCTATGCCTCGTGCCGGATTTTCGGGAGATCGATCTGGGAGACTGGGACGGGCAGAAGATCAGCGTTATCAAAGAGAAGTATCCTGAGGAATACGAGCGCCGTGGAAAGGATCTATTTGTCTTCAAGACGGGAAACAAGGCTGAGAATTTCTACGATATGCAGTATCGGGCGGTTAAGGCGCTGCGAAAAATTTTGCAGGAGGATGCGTCCCGTGATGTGATGATCGTCACCCACAGCGGCGTGATCCGGGCGCTGGAGAACAATCTGAAAGGCGGCGGAGTGGAAGAGACCTGGGAGCCCCTGCCAAAAGGGAGTTATAGAGTCCATATGCAGAAATGATGGAGTCCGGCGGAAGGCAATGGCTGATGTCCTCGTCGCAGGGCAGCGTGGAATGCCCCTCGCAAGCCTCGAAGCCCCTCGTAAACTCACAGCTCCGCTGTTCAGACAGTACGAGGAGGCTGTGTCGAGCCTTTGCTTCGCGGCATTCTCACGCCGCCATCTGCTCCTGCGGATTACAGCCATTGCCTTCCGCCAAGGCTTTCATGCCTCCGCACTTTCGTGACTGCGGACTGCACACCTCATTCTCTTGGACGATGCATAGTGCAGACTATGAGGGCTTTTTAAGACTTGCAATCGAGAATATGGAAAATAACCGCCCTCAGCTAAAGGTTGCGGTTATTTCTTGCAACTGTGGCTAACCGTCTATCGGTAGCACTTTTGTTGTCTTAATTATATTCGATTTTCAAACCGCATGCAACAATATTTTCATTTTTGGTAAGGAAATATTCGCCCCCAGCCATTCGTTTCCGATCATGTATTTGCGGAAAACAAACGCTATCAGGAGACCTTGCGGTGCTTGTAATTTACGACAGGTGATGATGCCGCCGCTTTCACAGGGGCAATGTGCGGGCACATAGTTTACATTTTTTTACTGTAATATATTGACTTGTGATTATGCGTGTGATATACTTCCTTTAATTAGAATTAATGGTAATTAGTGTTAGACGAAAAGATGTGACACGAATCTAGCACAAACAATGAAAGGGGTATCACAATGAAAAAGGCATATCATGATTACAGTTTCACCAACGATTTCGTTTTTTCCACAGTAATGAAGGATCCGTTGCTTTGTCGGCAGGTACTGGAGAGAATACTGGGCAAGCCAATAGAAGAACTCCGTGTCGTAGAGCCTTTGTATGGCGTAAGGCGAGTGGAATCAAAGGATAAGAGCAAAGGAGATTCTCAAGCAGACCCACAGGTGGAATCCCAGAAGACCATGGACTTTGACGTATTTTGCCGAGGCGTGCGGCTGGACATCCTGTTCAAAGGAGAGACGACATGGTATAACATCGAGA
>JAUNBU010000174.1 GCA_030526925.1 Bacillota bacterium
GCACATTTCCGGCGCCCACTGAAGGAAGCTGGTCCGCATCCCCCACGATGATCAGCCTTGTCCCCGGCCTTATGGCACTCACCAGCCCGTTCATCAGCAGCAGATCGATCATGGACGCTTCGTCTACGATGACCGCATCATAGTCCAGCGGATCGTCCTTCGTCTTGCCGAACCGCATCAGGTTCTCGCTCTCGGAAAAGTAGTATTCCAGGAGCCTGTGTATGGTAGAGGCATAATAACCGGAGGTCTCGGTGATTCGCTTGGCGGCTCTGCCTGTAGGTGCAGCGATGGCCGTCTTCAATCCACTTTCTTCTAAAATCTGGATTATGGTGTTGATGATGGTGGTCTTGCCCGTTCCCGGTCCTCCCGTGATAACCGACACTCCCATGTTGAGGGAGGTGATGACCGCATGTTTCTGGTTCTCCGAAAGGCTGATGCCAGCCGCGTTTTCGCTCCGCTGGATAAGCCCCTTGATGTCTCGTGAAAGAGGCTTCAGCTGGGCTGCGTTTATCGCCGCCAGGCATTGGCAGACGTTTTGCTCCGCCATGTAAAACGGCATGAGGAATACCACGTCACGGTTATCCAGGTTTTCTATATGTATATCTCCGGCAAAGGCCATTTCCACCAGGATATCTTCGATGGTGCTGATGGGCAGGTCCAGCAGCTGTCCTGTCTTTTCGCACAATGTGGTCTGAGGCAGGAAGGTACTCCCTTCTCCTGCGAAATATGACAGGGTGAACTTGACGCCGCTTTTGATTCGGAAAGGATCGTCTGTGGCAACGCCCATCTTCTCTGCGATCTTGTCAGCCTTCTTGAATCCGATGCCGAAGATGTCTTCCACAAGTTTATATGGATTTTCCTCCACCTCTTTGATGGTATCAGCCCCGTAGACCTGGTACAGCTTCATGGCATAGTTTGACCCGATGCCGAACTGCTGCAGATATAATGTAACGTTGGCAAACTCACGATGCTGATTGAAGGCCTCCGCGATCTTCTCCGCCGTCTTGGGTCCGATGCCGGAGATGGATGTCAGCTTTTCCGGCGTTTCTTCGATGACCTTCAAGGTCTCCGTTCCGTATTTGGAGACGATGGCTGCCGCAGTCTTCTTGCCGATGCCCTTCATGACGCCGGAAGATAGAAATTCTCTGATCCCGTCCTTGGTGGATGGCATGATTTCCTCAAACTCTTTGATGGCGAACTGCTCCCCATAAGTCGGATGCTCCACAAATTCTCCACGCAAGAGATAGCTTCTGCCCACGCCGACAGCCGGCAGGTTGCCTACCGCTGTGAAGGCTTCCAGGTCAGTTTCAAAAACGGCTACCGTATAGCCGTTTTCTTTATTATGAAATATGATCTCAACGATACTTCCTTGTTTTTCTTCTATCATGTTAATCTGTCGCTCCGTCCGTGGATCATCTAAGCCATTTCACATCTCTAAAGGTTCTTCTAAACCTGCTCTTATCGAATCTCTTGGCGTATTTCAGCAGTGTCTTCCTGTCGTTGTATTTCTGGTTCTGATGTACCACATCCGGAAGCAGAGACAGCAAAAACTCTGCCCTTTCCGGGCTGTCGGTTATACCTGCTTCCAGGATATCCTCTGCGTCAATCTTCAAATCTTCCACAAATATAGGCTGCTTGGTCTGAAGGATCTCCCTCAGAATGTGATCCCGACCTTCCGTCTTCATTTTGTAAAGGTCGAAGACCTTCATCTGCGCCTTGGAAAGTCTGTCTATATAGTGGTATTTATCCCATCCCAACTTATATATGAAGCTTTTTAATGTTGCATCGGTATTCTGGAAGCAAATTTTTACTACCAATTTCTTTGCATCCAGGAGATATTCCCTGTCCAGCCCCTCGTACGGCAGGTATTCCACCGCATCCTCATAATGCTTATCAAAGCACAGATAAAACAGCCCCATTCTTCTCAGCGGTACCTGCTTTACCTGGTCTATATTCTTCGCCAGGGTTTTGTAATCTTCGGCTTCTCTCCGGTTCATGACAGCAGCTTTCTCTCCAACGATCCCCGGCAGCAGATTCAGTCCCGCCAGCATCTTCAGAGCCTTGCCCGCATACTTGCCGTTTATGATGTTCAGCATCTCATAGAGGACTTCTTCCTTATCTGCTTTTTTGAGCATCCCGGCATTTTCACTGATGGTCTGGGACAGCTCCTTGCTGAGATCGAAGTCGTAAAGCGAAACGTACCTGATGACCTTAAGGATCTTTTCCGGATTTTTCTGGAAAGCCTTCCCTGCATCCCCTGTAGCTTTCAGCAGTTTTTTCTTGATATCTTCACGTCCGCCGTAAGGATCGACAGGAGACTTCTGCGGGTGCTCTGCGATGGCTTCCACCGTCAGGTCGTATATCTTAAGCTGGTCTTCTATACTGCCCTTCAGGGTAACGATATCTGCCACGATACCCTCCAGATGGTCCA
Organism: Bacillota bacterium; assembly: GCA_030526925.1. Taxonomy (GTDB): domain Bacteria; phylum Bacillota; class Clostridia; order Peptostreptococcales; family Anaerovoracaceae; genus Lentihominibacter. The sequence continues at coordinate 2,432 of JAUNBU010000174.1, forward strand.
CGTCATGGATGTCCTGCGCCTTTACCTCTACCGTATAGTCAAGCCTGGTAGTTCTCTTGCCCAGAGCCTCGCCTTCCGGGAAAAATTCCAGGATCTTTTCCTGAGGGCAGTCCGTGTAAAGGTCCCAGTCCTGCGGATCGTCTCCCACATAGGATGCAGTCACGCACTGTCCTGCACAGTATACTTCATAGCCTTCGTTGCCCAGCTTGGTCATGATTTTGTTGATTTCCTTAGGTCTCTTAATCATCCTTTTCGTCCTTTCTGTTATAAATGGTACGGTTGTCCAGCGTCCATACTCTGTCGCTGAAGTTCCCCGGTTCTGTCTTTTCAACGGCTTCCTGCATATCGAACATCTTGGCATCGATCATGTCCAGATAATGAAGCATCTCTGCCTCCGGAAACAGCGGCTTTTTCGGGCTGCCGAACTCCGGCTCGTAGTGATGAGATATGATCATGTGCTCCAGCATGACCGCCTTTTCCTCCGGGATCCCCAATTCCCGTGACAGCCTGTCAATGGTTCTGACTCCCTGGACCAGATGACCCAGCATCTTTCCTTCAAAGGAATAGCCTGTGGAGATTCCCAGCTCGTTGGATTCGATCTCATTGATCTTCTCCATGTCGTGGAGTATGACGCCTGCCATGACCAACTCCGGATCAAGATTGGTGTATACCTGGCAAGCCTTTTCTGCCATCATCAACATGCGCTTCACGTGATACAGCAGCCCTGCCAGCTCCGCATGGTGATTTTTCTGTGCCGCCGGATAGTACATCAGCTTCTCCTTGTTGTCTTCCAGCTGCCTTATGCAAATGCGTTTCAGGTCCTGGTCTGCAAAGGCTTCCGCCTTGCCGTAGATGTAGTCGTACATAGCCCCCGGTTCTTCCGGCGCCGCCTTGATGTAGTCCTTCATGTCTATGTTGTCTTCCGCCGAGGTCTGTCTGATCCTGCTGACCCGCAGCTGTTTCATGCCGTTCCACTCGGTCACCAGCGCCTTGACCTTGATCACATTGCCGTCCTTTATTTTTTCAAGACCCGGCATCTCCTCATCGGCGATGTCCCATTTCTTAGCAGAAATCTCTCCCGTGTTGTCTGCCAGCAGCAGATCCAGGTAGGCCTTCTTGTTGGATCCCACCTTGACGGCTACGCTCTTTACGATGAAATATGAGACCAGCTCCTGGTTCGTCTTAATGTCTGAAATATAGATGTCCTTCATTTCTTATCCCTTCACGCACTCATTAACTTACAACGACACTGTTTTAATCCTTAGCGTTATTATAACATGCAAGCTTGCGCAGCATGTTTCAATGAAAGCTTCCTTACGGCAACGCCGTTTTGATCCTTAGCGTTCATTATACCATAAAAGTTGTCACTTTTTCATGAAACCTTTGTGTGCATTCCCGTACAAAGCATCGTTTCTGGAAAGAAGGTACAGACAGTATTGATTCATGCTTACGCCCTCTTTCTTCGAGTGCTCTGCCAACGCCCTGTGCAAATCCTTGGGAAGCCTGAGTTTGAACTGTCCCGAATAATCCGATGGACTGCTCGGCTCCCGAATTTCGATACCGTCTTCAATAGCTGCCTGCAGCCATTCTTTCTTAGCATCCTGAGCATTTGATACTGCCTTATCAATGGTCTCCCCGCTGCTAAAGCATCCCGGCAGATCGGGAAAGGAAACCACATACCCTCCCTCATCACGGTCTTCAACGACCTCCATGCGGTATGGTAAAGAAATATAATCATCAATTGTTTTCACTGTTTTCCACCTCGCTCTCAACGACCCGCCTCCCTCATTATACATGGTGTCATATATGGTGTCAATGTATTTTGGGCGCCGAAGCGCCATATTTTCTATATTTTACATAATTGTAATATATTTACTTATATATTGCAAGCACTTTTTTCGCCT
>JAUNBU010000175.1 GCA_030526925.1 Bacillota bacterium
TCTGCGCCCTCAGCGTCATGGTGTCGCAGCCTTCGATGATCACAATATTTCGCTCTCCGAAGGGCTTTGTCTTAAGTCTCTCCTGCATGGATATGATATTGGCGTCCTTTATGGATTCCTCCGCGCCGGAAATGTAAATCAAATCTTCATGGTTACCATGGTCGATTTTATCACAAAACCCGCACTGTCCGCAATTCTCTCCCAAGCTTTTACTGCAAAGGATACCCTTCACGAAGCTTCTGGCGAATTCCGATTTGTCCACACAGTTGCTGCCTTCAAAGAGGTATGCGTGGGAAATCTTATCCTCCTTTACTATCCGCTCCAGTCTGTCTATCAAGTTTTGGTTTTCTTCTCTGTTTTTAAAAATCATCTGCTGTTGTTAGTCCCGTTTCTGTCTATGAGGCGATCTATTCGTTTCAATATTTCTCTTTCCGTCTCTTCAATAGTCCTTGTGGCATCGATTGCCGTGATCCGTTCAGGAAACCGGTGTTCCAGCTCCTCATACCCTCGGTACACCGCCTCATGGAAAGATTCCGGCTCAAGCTCTATCCTATCCTTTTCACGGTGCTTGATCCTGTCGGTGCTCACGGTAGGTTTGACCTTCATGAGAAAAGTCACGTCCGGCAGATAGTCTCCTATGGCGTAGTCGTTGATCTTCTGCACGCTGTCTCCAAGCCCTCTGCCATAGCCCTGATATGCAATGCTGGAGTCCACGAAGCGGTCGCAGATCACCACCTGACCTCTGTCGATGGCAGGCTTTATCACCTCTGCCACGTGCTGGGCTCTGGATGCGGCGTAGAGCATTGCTTCCGTAAGATCTGTCATCTGACTGTGATCCTTGTCCAGGATGATGGTCCTTATCTTTTCTCCGATTTCCGTACCGCCCGGCTCTCTTGTCAGCACCACATCATAGCCTCTGCCTTCCAGATGCTGCTTCAGCCTTCGGATCTGCGTGGATTTACCCGATCCGTCCATTCCTTCAAATGATATAAAGTATCCCCTTGCCATATTATTTACTCTCTGTCTTTCCGTTTATTCTTTCTTTCCTGTCTCTTTTTTCTCTTGCTTCGCTTCTTCTTTACAGCTTGTCCATCTGAAGATGCATCCTGTCTCTCCCGCTCGGGAATGCGACCCCTAAAAGCTGATGCTTGTCCCGTTGCCGGCTCCCTTGGATATGAAGTTTGCTTTTCGTAGCGAGGCGGCTCTGCCCGCCTGCTGCCATAGGCCTCCGGATCAGCCACCCTGCGATGCTGCCGTTCATATCCCATGCGGTCAGCTCCGGCTCTGTCCTTCGTCTGAACGCTCTTTTTTTTCTGGGCTTTGGTCACTTCCTGTATCAATCTGTTGATAAAATATATCATCAAAGCACCGAGAGGCACTATGAGAAGCAATACAAAGAGGAATTTTGCAAATACCATATATACTCCTTGCGTTGAAACCTAAAATTTGTCGTATAAATAAACCGATGTGTTCATTATAACACAAATTTCAAGCCGCTCCAACAGAAAAGACACGCTGTTATTCCAGCGTGTCAAAGGTACATATGACCTTGAACAGATCTCCGTCGATCTCTATTTCAAACTTACCCTTCTGCAGCTCCACCAGGTTCCTGGCTATGGAAAGCCCCAGACCGCTTCCTTCCGTGTGACGTGATCTGTCTCCTCTCGTGAACCGCTCCATCAGCTCTTCTTCCGTGATGTTCAGCTGATACTTTGAGGTATTCTTGTAGGTAATGACCGCCTTTCCGTCTGCTATTGCCAAGGTCTGATAAACCCTCGTCCCCGGCTGCGAATATTTGCAGATGTTGTTCAGCAGGTTATCGAACACACGCCAGAGCCTTCTGCCGTCCGCCAGTATCTCCGTGTCCTTTTCCGGTAAATCCAGTATCAGCTCCAGATCCTCAGCTTCCGCCTTTTCCTTGTATTCTCCCATGACCTGTGTCATCAGTACGCCTGCCTGGCAAGGCGCCATTTCCATCTTAACGTTTCCGGTGGCGGCCTTTGATGCATCTACCACATCCTCCGTCAGCCTCTTGAGGCGCTGTGCCTGTCGGTCTATCACCCGGATATATTCTTTGGCCTTCTCGTTGTCCAGATCTTCTTGCTTTAGGAAATCGGCGTAATTTATAATCGATGTCAGCGGGGTTTTGATGTCGTGGGAAACATTGGTTATCAGCTCGGTTTTGAAGCGCTCGCTCTTCATCCTCTCTTCCACCGTCTTCGCCATTCCTGCACCTATGCTGTTGAGATTGTCAGCATGCTCTGCCAGATCTAAATACATGCCCTTTTTATCCACCTGATAGTCGAAATCCCCTTCTGCCAGATGCCTGCCGGCTTCCTTCAGCCTTCTCAAGCATACAGCCACGTGTATGACCAGTGCCGAAGTGACAGCTGCACCTATTATCCACAGTAAACCCGCTATGGCGCCATTATACATATGGGCTGCTGCTACGAAAAGTATCATTAGGTTTATGAACAGCCCCACCGCTAAAGCAACGGAGGTTTTCCATACCACGGGAATATGTCTGAGGAATGCGCTGAATTTTTTCATGATCCAGCTGAGACCTCGGAATATCTGGTAGATCAGCGTCCGTTGGAGCCAGTCGCCAGCTTTTATCTGAACCGCCAGCATAAGCAGAAATCCGGTACTGACCGCAGCGATCACCACGATGGAAATGCTGAACAGCGCTATTTCTGCATCGTAATTAGTCTCGTAGAAGCCTGCGCTCATGAGCGCCGCCCCCACAAACACCAGCAGCAAAACCGCAGCCAGAGCCATAAGGTCCATCGGAAGTCTTGGGATCAGGGCGTTTTCCTTCTTCCTTTTTCCTGCAACTGTCATAAGGAAGATAAAGAGCCCCAGTGATATAAGAAACCCTATAACCGCCGAAACCAGCGCCGTAATTCTAAGATCGTAAATATACGTGAATAGATTGTATATAGAGCATACTTCATCAGGTGCACCTCCACTTTCCAAATCGCCAACGTACATTTCTATCACATATCCCACAGCTTCCGTCCGGCCTTCCCTCTCATCCTCTACATGGAAGCTGAAGGATTCCGTATGCACATCCTCCAGGGATTTTACCTCGGGGTTCATTTCTCTTACGATGCTCCCCGCAGCTCCGTCATAGCCCCAGTCTTCAGGGTTTTCTGCATAGACCGTGTATCCGAAGTTGGCGGCTCCCGACTCTCCGATGATCAGCTCAAGCTCCGGATCCTCCGAGAACACCTCTTCACCATCGGAAACAAGTCCGCGTGCGAAATCCAGATTGTTTGACAAAACCGAGGCTGTGTAATCCAGGGTTTCTTCATAGATGTTTTCCTTCACCTGATTTTCGCTTTTGGAATACCACTCGTATCCCACGTTTACAGCAGTGGCCATCGCCATGAGAGCCGTCACCAGCATCATAGCTATCATCAGTATATATATCACCACTTTAAAGGCAAAATTATCACGTACCTTGTTCATATTCTACCACCTCACTCCGCTTTATAACCCTGTCCCCACACCACCTTCAGGTGACGCGGCTGTTCCGGGTCGATTTCCAGTTTTTCTCGGAGATGGCGGATATGTACCGAAACTGTTCCCTCTCCACCGAAGGCATCTTCGCCCCAAACCTGCCCGTAAATCTCCTTGGGCGAAAACACTTTGCCCGGATTTTGCATCAGAAGCCGCAAAATACCGAATTCCTTAGGCGTCAAATTGATCTTCTCGCCCATCAGAGTCACATCCTTAGCTTCATCGTCCAGCTCAATATCACCGATCCGTAAAACGCTTTTTTTCTCCGGCGCAGCTCCCAGCTCCATGTACCTTCGCAGCTGTGATTTGACACGAGCCAGAAGCTCCACGGGATTGAAAGGTTTTGTCACGTAATCGTCGGCGCCTACGTTGAGTCCCAGGATCTTATCCGTGTCTTCGCTTTTGGCTGTCAGGAATATAACCGGAATGTTCCTGCTCTTCCGCATTTCGCTGAGTGTCTGTATCCCGTCCATCTCGGGCATCATGATGTCCAGAAGAATCAGATGGATCTCGTTTTCTTCCACGATCTTTAGGGCTTCCCTGCCGTTATACGCTTCATACAGGCAGTAGTCGTCGCTCGCCAGATAGATCTTCAGTGCGGAAACAATATCTTTCTCGTCGTCACAGATCAATATGTTATACATCTTCTGCCATCCTC
>JAUNBU010000176.1 GCA_030526925.1 Bacillota bacterium
TCAACAAAGCGCAAGCAATAGAAGATAGGGGTGATTGAAGATGTCAAAAAGATCAGCAATGGGATTAATGATTGTTATAAGCAGATTGTTGGAAGAAGAAACTCGCAGATTGACGTTGCTTCACCAGGAGCATAAAACATATAGAGGCGGCAAGCTTTATGTGAGAGAGAAGAAAGGGAAGCTGTATTTTTCAGAAATGATCAACGGCAAAGAAAAAGGAATCAGCAACAACGATCAAAAAGTCCTTCGCTTGGCACGAAAAGCATTCTTGGAAAAAGAAATTCAAAAAATCAAGTCAAATCAAATCGTTTTAAAGAAAACCCGCATCTTGATCCTGAAGAACGAGGAGAAGTTTAATGCCCGGAAATTGTTAAATTTTTTCGGACCCGTTGAGCAAATCAAAATTCGTTATGCGCCATCAAAATCGGAATGGATGACGGCACCTTTCGAATCCAATAACTACAAACCAGAAGCCTTGAGATACGCAACGACTCAAGGAATCAAAATGCGCTCCAAGTCCGAGCGTATAATCGGAAACAAACTTGAAGAATATGGGATAGCATATCGCTATGAGCCAAAAATGATTGTAAATAACGTGACTTATTACCCGGACTTCGTCATAATGAGAGATGATGGCGTCATAATCATTTGGGAACACCTAGGGCTTATGGATAATGAAGAGTACTACTTTAAAGCGTGCCGGAAAATAAGTAATTACAATAAGATCGGGTTTAAACAATATAAAAATTTGATCTGCACATATGAAGATGATCTAGATGATATGGGGAATTTAGATGAAATAATAGAAAAATTCCTGATTGCATGAGGCATGAGAACTCACCGCAGCTTTACCGGCGTCTACCGCAGCTTTTCCAGTGCGGCGTTGTGATGCTTGCTGATGGTGGCATAGTAGCCGGTCATCCGTGTTGCCACCTTGTCGTCCCAGGTGGAGCTGGATGCATATCGCTTGTTCACATCCGAGATGGTTTTGCCGCTGTAAAGACCGCCGCCGGGGCTCAGATATCGCTGCGCCAGCGCTTTGGAAACCACATCGATCCCCTCCGCCTTGGAAGAAAATCCAGTGCTGCCGTAACCGAACATGTTATTGGGTCGGAAGCATATGGTGCCATTGGCGCTTTCCAGAGATGCAATGGCCATGACGAAAAGGCAGTTGACGCCGTAGTCCTGCTCTGCCTTCAAAAACGCATCCTCAAGACCAACCAAGGCGCCTTGGGTCACCAGTTTCAGATCCGAAACGGTCACGCCGCTGGGCTGGCTCATGTCCAGCTGCCTGATTTGTGCGGTGCTGTAAGCGGGGATCGCCTCTTGCTCATACACGTAGTCTACCGTGGAAATGCGCAGCGCATTGGCAAGATCAACCTCTGTCGCAGAAGAAGACTTTTCCTTGACGAGAGCCTGTGCCGCATCTGCCGCATCGCTGTTGATGCTTATCACGTTTGCTGTCGTTCCGCCCACAAAAAGCCCTAGAGAAAGAGTCGCCATCAGGGCGATAGCTATGATCGCTTCCATGGAAAGGAGCTTCTTTTTTGCCGCAGCCGCATCCTCTGCCGAGGTCTTTTTATTTTCCGTGGTTTTTTTGTTTTTTGTTTTCGGGTGTTCCGGTGTATTCATAAGTAAATCTTCCTGGCATATGATATTTGCCAATTAATTTGTTAATATTGTATTATCATATTTTACATTTGTCAAACGATACTCGAATCCCGGACTGCCTAAACCCACTTTAATCTCGAATCCCGAACCCCTTAAAACAATTATTAAGTTGTACACGATGCCGAAAAATGGTAATATATGCGTAGGCGACCGGGCTCTGGAGCCTTCAGCGCCCGGAACGGGCCGGATCTATAGAAAACACAGAGAACACAGGAAAGGCGGTAGCAGCCAAATGCCGGCGAGAACACGATCCATCTTAAAACCAATACTTTCGCTCTTGATCGGCGTCGTTATGAATCTGACCGCCATCAACATCGTTGCGACCACCCCTCACGAAGCAGTGACCGACTTTATGGACGGGCTGAAAACCGGCGATGAGCAGGAGATGGAAAAGTACCTGGACAACCAATACGTCAATCTGCTGGTCAATGCCACAGGCGATGAAGCGGTCATCGACAGGATGTACGACGCCCTGTTCAGAAACTTTTCATACGAGATCGTAGAGACTGGGGAAAAGAACGATGTCGCAGTTGCCAAGGTGCTCGTCAGGAGCAACGACTTCAGCGGCGTCATGGAAGCCTATAACCAGGTGTCCTACGACTACGTGGTGTCGAACCTTTACACAGATGAGATCGCAGACAAAGAAGCCCTGAGCGCTCAGTGTCTGGAGCTTTACGTGCAGCAGATAGAGGCGGCAGCCGAAGGGGAAGCGACGCTGGAGACCACGGTGTTCGTTCCCATGATCGACGACAGGTATCACGGCTGGAACATCGTCATAAGCGATGAAATGATGCGGTCCATTTTGGGCAATCTGCAGATGCCCGCTTTTTAAAAAACACTTGAATTTGCCCCAAAATAGTGTATAATATACAGGCGTGCAATTCTGCGCGCGATCCTTGCGATGACCGGGAGTCATCGCCATTTAGTCCATAGGGAGGTGAAACGATGATAAACTATGAAGTTATGTTCATCCTCGACCCTACATTAGAAGACGACAAGAAAGAAGCCACCATCGAAACCGTTAAGGAAATTATCGGTAAAGAAGGCGAAGTCGGCAATGTAGACGTTTGGGGCATGAGAAAGCTGGCGTATCCGATCCAGAAGAAGACGGAAGGATACTACGTTGTTATCGAGTTCAAGGCAGAGCCTACTTTGCCAAAAGAGCTTGACAGAAGAATGAAGATTTCAGACAACGTAATCAGACACTTGATCATTAACAAAGAAGAGAAATAGAGAAGGGGTGCGGTATGAATAGTGTAGTACTCATTGGAAGATTGACCAGAGACCCTGAGATCAGGTATGTCTCCGAAAACCAGATGGCGATCGCCACTTTCACGGTAGCTATCGACAGACCGGTAAGATCGGGACAGGAAAAGAAAACAGACTTCCCACGTGTCACCGTTTTTGGCAGACAAGCCGAGAACTGTGAAAGATTTCTTGCAAAGGGCAGGCTCGTTGGCGTGCAGGGCAGGATCCAGACGGGAAGCTATACCAATAAGGACGGCGCTACGGTCTATACTACGGACGTAGTTGCCGACAGAGTTGAATTCCTCGAATGGGGCGACAGAAACGAGAGAGCAGGCGGACAGCCTCGACCGGCAGCGCCAAGTCAGAGCGGCGGAGCAGGTCAGGGAGCAGGCGCAAGCCAGGAAAACCGGGACATGGACGTACCGGAAGGCTTCCAGGCTATCCAGGACGACGACATCCCATTCTAAGAAGACAGTCTGAAACTCTGAGAGAAAGGAGAACATTCAAATGGAAAATAAAAGACGCGGCGGCATGAGAAGAAAGAAAGTATGCCAGTTTTGCGCAGACAAGACAGAGACCATAGATTACAAGGACGTTGAAAAGCTGAAAAAGTACGTGACCGAGAGAGGCAAGATCCTGCCTAAGAGGATCACGGGAACCTGTGCTAAGCACCAGAGAGAGGTCACCACGGCCATCAAGAGAGCCAGGATCGTGGCGCTCCTGCCGTACACAGCAGACTAAGCGTCATACGACGTGCCAGAGGCAGCAGCCTTTCCACCTCATGGAAAGCGCACTGCAACGGAAGTGCAAAACGCACACAAGAAAACCGGCCGGACCGAAAGGTCCGGTTTTTGCATCTCTAAAACCTCAGGGCAAAAGGGCGTCAGTGCAGCGGGCACACTGTAACCACAACATATAGTGGAAGACAAAAGCCCGCCAGTGTGGTATAATGAACGCAATCTTTTGAAGCGGCGTTGCCGCAGGGAAGCGTCCATTTTAAAAAAACAAAGGAGTCAGAATGTACCTTTTATTTATATTTTTCCTGGTGATCGTGATGCCGCTTCTGGTGATGCCGCGAGACATTGCCGCAGCCCGAAAAGGACCATACGAAATCGTCGTCCAGGGTATCGTCGGCGCATGCGCCGCAGCAGTCATCGTGCTGATGGCATCATCCCTGACGGGCCAGGGAAT
>JAUNBU010000177.1 GCA_030526925.1 Bacillota bacterium
CCGACTGGTCAAGCACCAGAATGATATCCGTAGGCTTACTGATGGTTTCCAGTTGACCTTCCACATAGGTTTCCAGGGTGATGGTCCCTGTCCCGTCATCCTTCAGCTGACTCAGTTTTTTATCCAGGTACACGCCGGTTTTCTCATCCAGCTTGGCATCCGGATTGGTCACCTCATATATCGGCGATACGTCATTGCCGATACTTTCACTTTCAGCCATCGCCGCAGCAGGCATCATGGTCAGCAGCATCAAAACTGCTGCTGTCAGCGACAGCATCCTCTTTCTTTTCCCTTTCACTTTCTACCCCTTTCTCTTCATGCAATACTTGGTAAATCTGTTTTAAGTATTCTCCGTTTGCCGGAAATTATACGTATACCTCTACCAAGATATGCCGGAAAAAGGGCACAAAGAACGAAAAAAACACCGAAGCTTTCGCTCCGGTGCCTGTTAGCCTGCCAAATGGTTCATATTTCAGTTTTCACAATTCCTAGTTCTTAGAATCTATGGTCTTGGTGCTGACTCCCTTCAGCGCTCCCAGCTTGCCTGATAATGCACTGATGGTATCCTGATCGGCTTCCAGGGCTATGCTGATGACAGACAGCTCCTTGTGGGGATGGGGCACGCCCATCCTGCCGATGATATGTCCTCTGTAGTCGTGAAGCAATTGATTCAGCGCCTCCACCGAATCCTCTTCTTCTACGATGATGCCGATCAAAGCAGTTCGTGTATCTTCCTTCATCATCTATCGCTTCCTCCTGTATCCACCCTCTGCCACATGAGACCTGGTGATGGCTTTGGCGATGGCGATTTTGGCTTTGATCACATCGTTGGGATCTCCCGTCTGTTCATTATGGGTCAGCCAGTCCTCTGCCTTAGCCTTTTCACTGAGAACCCTTTCCATATCGATGTCCTCGGACCACTCCACCGCATCGGTATAGATGATGATGCTGTCCTTCACGTCGATAAATCCTCCTGCGACGGCAGCAACCTTAAAATCATCCTTGCCTGCACCCTTTTCCTGGATCCAGAGCTCCCCGATGTCCAGCAGCTTGCAAGCCCAGGAATGACCGCACATGAAGCCCTCATCGCCTTCCAAAGTTCTGGCAATGACCAGCTCCACATCTCCGCGATAAAACATCTTAGAAGGTGTTATGATTTCTAATTTTACACTGTTGGCCATGCTCGCGACCCTCTCTATTTTTTACTGTTTTCGTACTTTTCAACAACTTCGTCGATGCCGCCGGCGAATAGGAACAGCTGCTCCGGAATGTCATCGTGCTTGCCTTCCAGCAGCTCCTTGAAGCCTCTCACCGTTTCCTTCAGCGGCAGATACTTGCCTTCCATGCCTGTAAACTGTGCCGCAACGCTGAACGGCTGGGACAGGAATCTCTGGATCTTTCTGGCTCTGGATACGATCAGCTTATCCGAATCGGAAAGCTCATCCATACCCAGAATGGCGATAATGTCCTGCAGGTCCTTGTATCTCTGCAGCACTTCCTGAACTCCTCTCGCCGTCTCGTAGTGTTCTTCGCCCAGGATCAGCGGATCCATGATACGAGAAGTGGACTCCAGCGGGTCTACCGCCGGGTAGATGCCCAGCTCCGTGATGGCTCTGGAAAGAACCGTAGTGGCGTCCAGATGGGCAAAGGTCGTTGCCGGCGCCGGGTCGGTCAGGTCGTCAGCCGGAACGTATACAGCCTGTACAGAAGTGATGGAGCCCTTCTTTGTGGAGGTGATCCTCTCCTGCAAAGCGCCCATTTCCGTTGCCAGAGTCGGCTGATAGCCTACTGCCGAAGGCACACGCCCCAGCAGCGCCGATACTTCGGAGCCCGCCTGGGTGAACCTGAAGATGTTGTCGATAAACAAAAGCACGTCCTGGCTTTCCTTGTCACGGAAATATTCTGCCATGGTAAGTCCTGTCAGTGCCACACGCATTCTGGCGCCCGGTGGTTCGTTCATCTGTCCGAATACCATAGCTGTATTGTTGATAACGCCCGACTCGATCATTTCGTAGTACAGGTCGTTTCCTTCTCTCGTTCGCTCTCCTACGCCGGCAAATACGGAAATGCCGCCGTGCTCCTTGGCGATGTTGTTTATCAGCTCCTGGATAAGCACCGTCTTGCCTACGCCTGCACCGCCGAACAGTCCGACTTTACCGCCTCTGGTGTAGGGTGCTATCAGGTCGATGACCTTGATGCCTGTCTCGAAGATCTGTGCCGAAGTGTCCTGTTCCTCAAAAGGCGGCGCCGCTCTGTGAATGGCAGCCCTGAGCTCTGTTTCCACAGGTCCCTTCTCGTCGATGGTCTCGCCTATGACGTTGAACATCCTTCCCAGGACTTCCTTCCCGACTGGAACCTTGATGGCCTCTCCCGTATCGGTGGCTTCCATGCCTCGCTTCAGACCGTCGGTGGATGAAAGCGCAATGCACCTTACTACATCGTCGCCTATGTGCTGTGCCACTTCCGTCACGATGGTCCTTCCCTCAAACTCGATATCTACCGCATTGAGCAGCTCCGGCATCTCATCCTCGTGGAACTTGATGTCGATTACAGGTCCTATGATCTGATGTATTCTTCCCTTGCTCATATTCGCCTCCTATTTTTGTGCTTCAGAACCGGCAACGATTTCTATTATCTCGTCGGTAATTGCCGACTGTCTTGCCCTGTTGTAGAACAGAGACAGCTGGTCAAGCATTTCCCTTGCATTGTCCGTGGCGCTTTCCATTGCCATCCGCCTGGCTGCATGTTCGCAGGTAGCGGATTCAACCACGGCAGAGTGGATCATCATTTCCACGTATTTCGGCACCAGATAGTTGAATACCGCCTCTATTGACGGTTCGTACTCAACCTGTTTCTCATTTCTGATGATTTCCGGATCGTGCTCGATCTCAAAAGGCAGCAGTGTCACGTTCTTGACCTCCTGCTCCATGGAGCTGATGAAGGATGTGTAGATGAGCACCACTTCATCGATCTCGCCCTTGTTGTACATATCGATGATAGGCAGGCTCATTTCCCTGGTCTCCAGGAAGGAGATGTTTTCAGGGGGAGCCAGATAATCGCCGTATATCTTGTATCCACGCTTCTCGAAATATTCCTTGCCTTTGGTTCCGATGGCATATATGATAGGTTCTTCCCAGTCTTCGTCGATTTCCCGCTGGGCCTCCTTCAGTATATTGCTGTTGAAGCCTCCGCAAAGACCCCGGCAGCTGGTGACCACTATGTAGCAGGTGGTCTTGATTTCCCTGTTTCCCGCCAGATATTCCTGAGGAATGTCCTGGCTGTTGTTGAACATTTCTGCGATGGTATGGGTGATATAGTGTGAGTTTTCATTGGTCTTCTCAAATATAGCCTTGGCTTTTCTCAGTTTTCCCGCCGAAACAAGCTTCATGGCGTTGGTGATATGCTCCGTACTGGTAACGCTCTTGATCCGCCGTTTAATATCCTGCATGCTGTTGGATGCCAACTCTCACACCTCCTTTTGTATTGCCTTCCGCTTTGAAAAATGCCTCATACTGCAAGACACGCTTATGCTTCCACATTGCTTCTGCCCAGCTGTTTCAAAAATGCCTTCTTGAACTGCTCCAGTCCTTCCTTCAGATCCTTCTCCGCATCTTCACTCAGCTGTCCCGTCTCTTTGATGGATTTACCTGTCTGCGGATAATGAGTCGCCATAAATTCCGCAAAGTCCTTTTCAAATTTCTTGATATTCTCAGTGCCCACATCTGCCAGATAGTGATTGATGGCTGCATAGATGATCATAACCTGATTCTCTACGGCAACAGGCTGATACTGGGGCTGCTTGAGGATCTCCATCAATATCTGACCGTGCTCCAGTCTGTCCTTGGTGTCCTTATCCACATCAGATCCGAACTGAGAAAAGTTGGCTAGCTCTCTGTACTGCGCCAACTCCAGCTTGACGGTGCTGGCAACCTTTTTCATGGCTTTGATCTGCGCATTTCCTCCCACACGAGATACGGAAATCCCCGCATTTACAGCCGGTCTCTGTCCCGTGAAGAACAGCTCCGACTCCAGGAATATCTGCCCGTCGGTGATGGAGATCACGTTGGTCGG
>JAUNBU010000178.1 GCA_030526925.1 Bacillota bacterium
AGGAGTCATTGATTATGAAAAAATCTATTATTATATTTGTGATGACGACAGTTCTCTCGGTTGGGGTGATCGTTTATGGCTGTGCTTTCATGGATAGTCAGATCGGCGAAGCTGCGCTGACTGAAGAGACGATCATGGGGAACAGGGATGCGGCGAATGGACTGACGGTAGGCTTCAGAGCCGATTCGTCGGAGGACCTTCATTGGACCAACAGCTATGATTACAGCACGGCTGAGACGGAATCATCCTTTAAAAGGGGAGAAATGGCGAAAATAGCTGATACTTCTGTCTACGACGAGATTCGTTTCACAGGCTGGTCCACGGTGCCTTACTGCACGCAGCTGAAATACGACAGGCTGGAAGGATTACAGGAGCAGGGCATACAGGCTTTTTATGATGAGCTCCAGCAGAGAGTTTCAGAAACCGGCTCAGAGGAAAAGGGGCGGATAAGGCTTAAGGATCACCTGGAACACTATCCTGTCAGCTTCCGATTCCAATTTGGCGCCAAGCTGTATAATTCCAACAATGCGCTGACCGGCTTGAAGGTTTATGATGAGAGGGGTATGCTTTCCCCGGAAAACGCAGTGTCCTATGATGATGATGTGGATCTGTATGCGACCCTTAACAGCATGTTCAAGATCCCCGTCATAGAGAATGAATACCAGGAATACAGGGTTTCCAAAGTGGAGGATCACGATTACGAGACCTCTTTGGGGTATAAGACGGACATCGAGAAGCCTTTGGGCGAAGGCGAAGATTATTATGAATTCGATCCCATAATCGTTATCCAGGAGGAGAACATCTTGGATGGCAAGCGGTGGTTCCACCCGGATCTTTCCGGAGGGCTTTCATACGACCCAAGCGGCGAGACTGAGGAGGATAGCGAGCCTGATGGTTCCCGTGTGGCAAGAAAAGCCTCCGAGTACGACTTGAAGAACAGGATGCTTTTCATCGTCAACAACAGGACGGCGAAGGGAGAGCCAGTAGATGTTTCCCAGATCGGCGATGGTTATGGAGTGTATGAGCTGCCCATTGAAGTAACGGCTACAGCAACCGTAAAGAAAGGTAATAGAAGCTGGACGTTAGCCAGCCCCAAGCCTTTGAACGATCAGTTGAAGATGGTCTATCCTCTGGATGCAGAAGCGGAATACGTAGAAATGGGATTGTCCGATGATCACAGGTATTTGGCTGTTTTCTCAGTCAAAGATGGGGCTTACATGGTGGATGTGGTCGATGCGGATAACTGGACATCGAGCGGACCGGTGGAAATATTTCCGGCATCGGAAAAGATGACCTACGCCTGGGGTGAGGGCGGAAGCCTGGCAGCGACAGACCACAAGGGTCATGTGGCAGTTCTTTCCGGAACGAAAAACGAGAGCAAGCCTTACGAAATGCTCTACAGTGGAAAGGTTTCTAGCGGCCTGGATCAGGTATTCTTTGGTACGGAGATGGTCCATAAAAAGAACTCCTATGCCAAATATCAATACGGTATCGACAGCGGGCTGGCAGTTGCTACTGAAGACGGCAAGGCAGCCTTGGTCCAGAACCTGCCGGTTGGCGATCCTAGGGATAACATCAGGAATGCAGCGCTTGAATGCGCCGTTATAGACGAAAGCGGCGTAGTCTACAGAGGCAGATTAAAAAGCAATATCACGGATATAGAATATGATATGAGTGGGAATGAGATCCGAGCCATAAGAAATCTTATGACCGGCTCCGGAAACGGCAACGTGGATACTAAAACAGTGCAGCTCATGATAGAGCCTGTCGGAAACGAAAATTGGTGCCAATGGGAAGCACCGGACAGATAAGATTTTATCGTTCCAAAAACAGGAAGGCTTTTGATTCAAAGACATTTCCCAGGTCGTCCGTCTTTAGCGTACCGTTATGCTTCGCCACAAGGGAGCTTACGATTTTCGTTCCCATTCCATGGTTTTTGCGGTCCGCCTTCGTTGTTGCCATGTTGTTCTTTTTCGGAGCCAGGGCGGGGTCCTTGGAATTGGTGATCGTCAAGATCCATACATTTTTCCGGATGATGCTCTCCACCTTTACAAAAGGGTCATCGTCACCGGAATTTTGGGCTGCTTCCATAGCATTGTCCAGGAGGTTTCCCACGATGGAAATTGCATCCGTCGGGGAAAAGCGAGCCTCATCAGGCAATGCGTTTGCCTCATCTATGAAATCAATGTTCAGATTTTCGCATTGATTTTTTTTATGGAACAACAGTGCTTTCAAGGCAGTACTTCCTCCGTGGATGGAATTGAGCAGTTGACCGCACTGATCCACATATCCCTGTTCTTTCTCAGATTCGGAAGAAGGGCTCAGGGACGTGGACATTATGGTGTCCTGTACATTGGCTGAAAGCTCCAGAACCTGATCGCAGAATTCCAGAGAGTGATCCATGTAGGAGCTTTGCATCTGCCATGAGGAAATCAGAGCATTGATTTTCTTGCGGTTCCGTCTGGTAAAGATCAACAGAAATACGATAATAGTCACATTGATGATAGAGATGACTATAAAAATTATTGTAAAATAAGAAAAAAGCTGCATGTACCTTCTCCTTTCTGCCAGTTGACGCTACCGTTATGCGCTTTGGCAATCTCGGTCATCAGGCGATATAGTATGTTCTGTTTCAACAGGAAAACCCGCATTTTCTGAGAACAATAGGACGGAAAGATGAAGGAAATCTCCGTCTGCCCGTCGGAATCACCGGTTTTGATCAGGATGTCATCAAAAGACAGCCTGTATCTATTGGCAAGAAACTCCATGTATTGATAGACTTCATACCTTTCTCTGTTGGAGAGGATATCAGAAGGAATCTTTTGCCACTTGATCTGCTTGCGGATCTGCGAGTCGATTTCTCCGCAGCAGGAAAGAAGGTTGGCCTTGTATTCGCAGCTACGGTCATGGTCGGAATCGTTCATCAAGTTTAAGGCAGTGATGTGATTGGAAAGATCGTGTTTCAAATGGCGGATAGCAGTATGTAATTGAGATATATTCTGATAATATCGGTATTGCAGATTCAGCTCCAGAGTGAGCAGCTTCTCGTATTTCCTGTTGGTGTAGGAATAGGAAATAAATGCGTAGAGCAGCGCAAGGAGAAGGGTCAGAGAAAAAACGATCAGATTAAACAGGGAGCTGAGCAGATAAGGTCCGTCCAGAAGCGCCCTCTGCTGATGATTCAGTATGATGAAAAATTCCCGGAGAACATAGGAAATGAAGGAGGCGGCAAAAATAACAGTGCAGATGTTATCCGGTATTTTATTGATGAACCGTATCAAAGTTTTGTTAAACAGCAGACCGGTAATGATGACCATAGCCAGCATGATCCAGTCAGGCAGGAAATGAAGAAACTGGTAAAAATTATGTATCTCATATAAATCTGCAGAAAAATCGATGATATGGGCGATTTCGCCGGGAAGGAATCCAATAAGTAAAAAAATAAGAGTTCCATATAGTACCGTCAGGATATCATAGTAAAACATGATGACGAGAAAGTTTTTTGGCAGGAATCCACCCGAAAAGACAGTGATGATACCGAATAGAATAAAGGTGTTGACAGTATGCAGGATAGAAGCTGTAAGAATACTTTCAAATGATGGTCCATTGGGACCGGGTATGTAAAGAATCGCCTCCACCGCATAAAAAACGATGGTGTAGAGGGTCACGATCCAGAAGCACAGCTTTTTGGATTTGGATACGGTGAAGCATTTGAAGACCACAAAAAGCTGTACTATCAAATAAAACAGTACCGTCATAATGATATAGCTAATATGATCTGTAATCGAAACCATAATAAAATCCCCAAACAATGATGTATTTCTTCGGTAAAATCCGTGATTAAAAAAGTATATCATGTTTTTTTGCAACCTTCAATGATGAAACCTACCATTTCACAGACTGTTATGTTATAATGAGCGCACGTAATTGAAACGGCGTTGCCGTAAGGAAGCGCTCATTGAATCACTCCCACCATCTATAAGAAAGAGGTAGGTCGTGGTATAATCAACTATGTATGAAAAAAAGACTTGGAGGATTTTAATATGACGTATTTACAAGCGATAATCTTG
>JAUNBU010000179.1 GCA_030526925.1 Bacillota bacterium
TTGATCTGGATTCGGTATATAATTAAAAAGCTTTGCCTTCTTTCATAAAATCCATTATATCGTTATAGTCAAGTTAACGCTACCATTTTTGCAATTTTATCAGTTTTGGTATCCTTATTTCGCTGTCTGTTGGGTTGTCTAAATTATTTTTGTATGAGGAAAATTGCATCAATTCCCTTCCTCTTTCTCTCAGACATGACAAAACCCGCCCGTTGGGCGGGTTGACATGTCTGATGAATAAATACATGCTTCAGAAAACAAGAAAGCCTATTGCTTTTCGGTGACAAGCCTGTCGATATCTATGAACGCATTCTCAAGTCGCTCAATATGGTACAGTTCATACATATCATAAATGTAATTCGTCAGTTCTAATTTGTCCCAAAGCTTAAGTACTTTGTCTGCCGTTGTGTTTTTGTATTCTGCGTAGTTTTCGATTAGAAATATAAAAAACTCCATTTCCTTTGACATATCAATCCCTCCTTAAATACAGGGAGTTTCGTGGATCGCCTGTTATTTGCTCTGCTTCCCACATATCGAAAATTCCTAGTGGGCCAAAATCCCACATTTCAAGCTCAACATCCGAAAGCATACGATATGTTTCAGAAAATAAAAATTTCCTGAATGCCTCAAGCGAATCGATACCGTACTTTTCAGCAATCATCTGAGAAACCTTTTCATTGTAGAATGGAAGAATTAAAGGCATTTCATTTTTCACAGTTCAATCACCTCGCTTAAAACAAGTGCTTCAAGTGCTCTTGGACTCTTGAAAGCATATTGATCTTTCAGCTTTTGTGGCAACAATCTTTTGATTGTCTCTGCTTCATCATAAATTCCTGCGAAATACAGCTTAATAACAGGCATAGTTCGGTCGTTGGCAACCGGACCGATAACAATATCCGAATCGTCTATAAAATCCTTGACATTCCGATTGTTAGAAACAAATCGAAGCCATTCAGCAGAGGCTCCATCAAAACGT
Organism: Bacillota bacterium; assembly: GCA_030526925.1. GTDB lineage: Bacteria > Bacillota > Clostridia > Peptostreptococcales > Anaerovoracaceae > Lentihominibacter. The sequence continues at coordinate 977 of JAUNBU010000179.1, forward strand.
TTAACATTCAAGGAAGATAATACCGATTCGTTAAACTCATAACTAGTAACAATCTGTTTACCCTCGCCACGTCGTTTTTGCGTTAGATACGCCCATCTTTTAGCCTGATCATAGCTTGATGTAAGGTAAAATCCTGTGCCAAAATCAAGCCTACGATCAGTTGATAGCACTTTAGGCATTTCAACTGCAATATTACTTCCATGGTATAACTTCATATCCTTGGCCCCTTTCACAAAGTGCCGTATACACATTACTTCAGTCAATAATCAATTATATCAATATGAACCGCATAACACGTAATACATAATTTATGACATCCTTCTTTTTCAAAATTATACCTCAAATCATTATTTTTGTCTATGCCGTCAGTTCTAAAAGCCTCAACACTAGCGAAGAAGCGGGTTCGATCCCCTGCTTCCGCTATACTCTTTTGCTGGAATCACCACTTTGTCAGCTGTATCCGTTACAACAAAAGAGCCCGGAGAATTTCTTCTCTGGGCCAATTTCGTGGTGGAGATGAGGAGATTCGAACTCCTGTCCGAAAGCATTTCCACGGGAATTTCTCCGAGCGCAGCTTTTGTTTTAAAGTTTCGCCTTTCCCAACGCCCAAAAGCAGGCTTTGGGATCAGCTAGCCCGTAAGTCCCTTATGCTGCCGGGCAGTCACATAAGGTTTTCCTGCATGTTTGACGTTCAGCACCGGACCTGCAGGTGAATCCGGGTGAACGCGCGCGCTGCTTAAGCTGCAGCTAATGCGAAATTATTGTTCTTTTTAGCGTTTATATTTAACGTGTCCTTTTTAACGCAGACTGGACAAACTGCGGCTCGCTTATCCGGCTTCCACACCCCCGTCGAAACCAAAAACATCCCCTTGTGACCTACACATTTTACAGTGTAGGATCTTCACCGGCTTTCGCCTTGTAGTCGTCTTTCGCTTTGAGGATCTGCTCTTCCAGTTCCTCAATAGTATTATAACACTCTTTGATCTTCTCGCACAACTCTTTGATGGCTTCATCTTCGATTTTTCCATCCTCAAAGAGCTTATAGCAGTAATCGCCTATGTCCTTCTTGGCAACCGCGATGTCCGATTTCTCCGAGCTGATCCTTGACTTGATCTTGCCCACCTCGATGACTTCTCCCGCTTTGTTTCCTGCCTTGTTGGCAGCGGCAGCCGCCGATTTACCTACCTTATTCAAAAAATCCTGCATAGTGCTCCTCCTTTTTTATCTTCTCACGGCCTGCTGCATCCTTCTGTCAGCATCCCGTTTAGCAATGTCATGACGCTTGTCGTACTCCTTCTTTCCCTTTGCAACTGCGATTTCTACCTTAGCCTTGCCTCTGTCATTAATGTACATCCGCAGGGGCACCAAAGTCAACCCTTTTAGCGTAGTATATCCGATCAGCTTGCGAATTTCCCGCTTATGTAAAAGCAGTTTCCTGGGTCTCACAGGCTCCACGTTGAATCGGTTTCCCTGTTCGTAAGGGCTGATGTTCATTCCATACAAAATGATCTCTTCATTCTCGATCTTGGCATAGCTTTCCTTGATGCTCACCTTGCCCTGACGCACCGACTTGATCTCCGTTCCCGTCAACGCGATCCCAGCTTCATAGGTCTCCTCTATAAAGTAATCATGTCTCGCCTTCTTGTTGTTTGCTACTACCTTCATATCTCAATGCTCCTTCTCATTTGAAGCAGACCTTTCCAATACAATCTTCCGTCTCGATGATGCCGATGGCTTCATTCCTGCTGTCCAGAGACGATTTCCTGTTGTCGCTCAGTAAAAAAATCTCTCCATCGCCCAGCCTGATCTCATCCATATCATCCATATGCACAGGCTCCTTCATGTGTTCCGTATACGGCTTCCCATTGCGGTAAAGGATATTCTCCTTGATCTCCACCACATCGCCGGAAACTCCTGCGACCCTGCGGACCAGCACGCTGCCTTCTCCTTCTTCTCCGTAGATGTCACTTCTGAAGGCAACGATGTCTCCCACAACAGGCTCTTTTTCACGGTAGGCCCATCTGTTGACTAAAAGACTGCTGTCTTCACCGATTGCCGGCTCCATAGCTGTACCGTTTACCTCCGTGATGCAAAAAACCTGCGAAGCGAACACCGCCAGTGCGATCCCTGCCACCGCCGCAGCCAGATAAAGCAAAACCCTTTTTATCATAGAAAGCCCTCCCATCGTAAAACCGTTGACCGGTCGATTTATGTACTATGGGCAGGCCATGCAGGATCTACACGATTAAAGCCTATGCGTTCCTGCACTCGAATCTCTCTAAATAAACCCGATCTCGTTGAACGGATACAGTCTTAAAAACGCTTTCCCCACGATGGAATCCTCGCTGATGGTCCCCACTTCCTCTGCTCTGCTGTCCAGGCTGATGCTCCTGTTGTCCCCCATGACGAATACCTGATCCTGCGGCACCACATAGTCCGAAATCTCCCCTGAAGTAAATCCTTCCAGGGTGTAGGACTGATCAAGCGGCGTTCCGTTTCGGTACACCTCTCCCTCGGAAATGGTTATAACATCATTTTCAACACCTATGACCCTTTTTATAAGCAGTTTTTTGCCGTTGCCGTCTTCTTTGTCGATATTTGATTTAAAAACCACGATGTCCCCGTAGTCGGGATGATCCTTTGTCATATACGCCAGCTTGTTGACGAATAGATAATTGTTCTCGTAAAGGGTAGGCTCCATGGAGCTTTCCTTGACGATGGTCGGCTTGATCACCAGCGTGATGGCCAAAACGATTACCAATGCGATAATAATGTCTTTGATAAATTCCTTCATTTACTCGATGCCTCCAAAATCCGAAAAAGGCCATACGCACAACAGGACATTTCCTTTGATGTCCCTCATGTCTACAGGTCCCAGTTTTTTATTTCTGCTGTCTATCTTCTCATCTCTGTTGTCACAGAGCAGGAATACCTCATCCTCAGTAAGCTCTATGGTCAGCTGGTCTGAAGCGCCTTGGATGCCGCCCGGAGTCACGTATTCTTTGCCGTCTATAG
>JAUNBU010000011.1:0-6287 GCA_030526925.1 Bacillota bacterium
GTGTAGAAATATAAAGTTTTAGGGGTAGAGGCCTGCCTTGTTTCTATAGTGGTGGTCTGTCTTTTGGACGTTACAATTCAGCGATAAGCCAGCGGTCGAGCAAGATGTTGCCTTAGAAAGAGCATATAAAAGGTGTCGAAAACATTGAAATATAGTCTGCTTTTTAGATATGGGGATTATAGTATGAAGGATGGGCGGTTATTGTAAAAGTCGTGTGCTCGTGATAGAATCTTCGCAGGAACAGAAAACAAACACAGGAAGAACGGGTGGTGAAGATGCAGATTTCTGATGTGATTTACGAGGTGTTTGACGGGTTGACCTTAAATAATTTTGCGACACTTGGCAAACCGGATGCGCCTATGTGGGAGCGTCCGCTGATGGGCGTTGCGGCAGGGGATGATCCTTACTATGAATTTTTGAAAGAGCATATCGGCGACTTTCACTGGTCGCCGGCGGAAGCCTTTGCATTGAAATACGGCGAAGAAAACACCCCGGAGGCAGGCAGCCTGCGGGTGCTTTCCATAATATTCCCTCAGACGGAGGAGACGAAAGCCATGCAGGAGAAGGCCCGCGTTTTTCCATGCGACAACTGGGTGGTATCCCGCGGAGAATGGGAGCCCTTGATGAAGGAATTTTGCATGAAAGTGGAAAAGGCTCTGGAGCAGCAGGGAGTACGGTGTGCGGCAATTGATCTGCGAAAGGAATTTTCCAGGCAGAAGTCGGAGAGTTTGGGCATTGCGTCCAACTGGTCCCATCGCCACAGCTCTTTTGCCGCCGGATTGGGGACCTTCGGTCTCAGCGACGGGTTTATTTCGGAGAGGGGAAAGGCGATTCGTATCACATCATTTATCGTGGAGACGGAGCTTGATGTGACACCGCTGGGAGGCAGAGGGCATTACGACTGGTGCCTCTATTTTAAGAGCGGTATTTGCGGCGCCTGCATCAGAAGATGTCCTATCCGTGCCATTTCCGAAAAGGGACACGATAAGGATGCCTGCTATGCTTATGAATTTGAGGCGTGCGAGAAGTACTGGCCGGAGCATATCGAGAGGGGAGACTACATCTTTGGCTGTGGCATCTGTCAGACAAAAGTACCCTGCATGAGCAAAAAGCCATAGACAAGCACGCCGCAAGTGTAAGAATAAAATGTGAATACTTGACATTGGAGAAGGAAAGCGGTAATATAAGGTATACGCATATACTTTATATTACTGTTTTCTGGAGGTTCTCATGGGATTACATTATTCTTTGGAAGTATATCTTTCGCGGCTCGATAGTTGGTATTTACCTGTCTATATCGGATGGGGCATAGCCATGGTTTGCTTTTACATATATTATTGGAAAGGCATTCGTTATGGACAAAAGCATAAATGTTCCGGCATGCCCTGGCAGACCAATATGTGGAATTTTGCAAACGATTTTGTATATGTTGCCGGATTTTCACGGTGGTTTGGTGAACTTTCACCAACGCATCATTGGTTTTCAGAATTTCTCTGGTTCGGTCTTGTTGCTTGGTTTGCGATGGAATTTATCGTTCACTACCAGGCGATAAAGTATGATTTAATGACGGAAATGTTTCCTCATGCGAAAAGCAGAAAAAACGCTTTGTTCATGTATGCAGGGATACAGATTTGCTTCATAGCAGGATATTGGTTCCTTTGGAGCGTTATGGAAGATGGACTGTGTCATATAATGTTCTTGACCACTTTTACCGGCTGTGTTATTTTTAATTTTCAGATGTCAGCAAAGCGCAACAGCAAAAGAGGTATGGCGCCGATAGTGCCTTGGGTGCTGATCGTGGCACAAATAGCAGGATATTTTATCATTATGCCATCCTTCGATCCTGTCATGAGTAACTTCTACGTGTATTTTATGGGCGTAGCGGCGACAGGACTGGCGATTGCTTATCTGGTCGTTTACAAGAGATTACCGGAGTATTCTGCAGGAGAGAACTGATTATGGGGAGAAAAATCAACTACGAAATCAAAAATCAAATAGAGAAAGAAGCGCGCAGGCTTTTCCTTGAAAAAGGATATAAGGCAACGTCCATGAATGATATCGCCAAAGTCATCGGCAAAGAAAAAACCTATGTGCAAAAGCATTTCCCTAAAAAAGAGATTTTTATCTATAATTTCTTTTCTGATCTACTGGATGCCTCTGATCTGTTTTTTGCAGAAAGAAACATCAAAACCAAAGATTATTACATGAACCTGTATCTCATAGGGCAGATACATTTCGCATTTCTTCTCAGCACGAAGGAAATGAAGAAATTTACCATTGACATCCTTTCGGATAGGGAGCTTACCGAAGTTCTTATAAAACAGGACATGGAGTGGGCGTCGGAATACTTGACGCATTTTCCCCTGGAAGAGGAAAGGGAATTCAAAGATAATGTTACAATCGTTATGGGCGGTATATATGAGCTGGCGTATCAGCATATAAAGTCAGGAAGGCCACTCGATCCGCAAAAGCTGCAGAAAAAAGCCATGATGCTGTTTACTTTCGTGCAGGGACTTCCCATAGAAGAGACCGACAAACGGTTTGAAGAAAATGTCATTTCAGATGCCTTGTTTGCCGACGCGATAACCTTTTTAAGAAAATCTCTGTTCCTTAAATGTAAAGCATATACTTGACAAATGCTTTACAAGTGTTTATACTGTGTTCAGAAGAAAGGCGGTGATATTATGGCACAGACTATGGTGAACTTCAGAATGGATGAGGACCTGAAAAAGAATATGGAGCAGACTTGCAAAGAGATGGGAATTTCTATGACAGCTGCCTTTACGATATTTGCAACTAAAGTAAGCCGTGAAAAGAGAATCCCATTTGAGATCAATGCCGATCCATTTTATTCTGAACGGAACATAAAATATCTGGAATCCGTTGTTTCAGATATTGCTGCAGGCAAAGCTACTTTGGTAGAACACGATCTGATTGAGGAATAGGCCATGAGATTAGTTTGGGATGAACGCGCATGGGAAGAGTACTGCCAATGGCAACGACAAGATAAGAAAACATTGAGAAGAATCAACGTCTTGCTAAAGGATGTGCAAAGAGATCCTTTTCATGGGATCGGTAAGCCTGAGCCATTGAAAGGCAATCTCACGGGTTGGTGGAGTCGGCGAATCGATGAAGCTAACAGAATCGTATATTGCCAAGAGGGTGAAGCAATTATCATCGCATCATGTAAAGGACATTATGATAACTAAAGACTGTTAGATATTTTTTCATTGCTTTTTTTGATGCAATGAATTTTTTTATTTTTGGGGTTGACAAGAATAGTTGTCAGGTGTATGCTTATGGTGACAAGAAAAGTTGTCAAATTGACAAGAATGATTTGCAAATCAAAATAAATAGAGCAGAATATAAAATCCAGAAGGGAGGACAGGATGCCACTATACAACAGGTTGAAAGAATACCGGGCTTCCATAAATGTGAACCAACAACAGATGGGGCGGCTGGTAGGAGTATCGAGACAGACCATAAGCCAGATAGAGCGGGGAGACTACTCGCCGTCGGTGACGCTGGCGCTGAAGATAGCGAACGTATTTCAAGTTTCCGTAGAGGATATATTCAAGTTTGAGGAGGAGGAACAATGACTGTGGAGAAAAACAACTCAGGGATAAATAACGAGGCAGCTGTAAAAACAAATAAAGAAACGGCTCCCGAAGAAATCAAGGTAGTGCCAAACCCGGAGGTCATGGCGAAGCTGGAGGAAATCAACACCGAAGAAGTAGAGAAGGAAATCAAAACAGAAAACAAAAAAGCCATAAAGAAGTACGTCATCGGATTGATCCTTTGCGGGATCGGCGGAGGAATTATAGGCTTTCTGACTTCTTTCCTTTCCGAACACGGTGAAAAATCACCTGTCGATGCAATCCAGGGGGCGCTTTTAAGCATCGCACCTATTATGCTGCCGATCATATTCGTCGTGTGCGGGCTGCTGATGCTGATGTACTATCGCAAAGCAAAATCCCTTTACAGCTCGTGGAACGGAGAAAACGAGAACGTGGCCAAGGATGTAGAGGAATCCATTTCGAGAGCTATGCTAACCGTCAGTGCAGGCGCCATCATCGGACTGTTCTTTATGGGGATCGCCATTGCCAGGATGTTTCATAACGAAAGCATCGAACATAGTTTTATTTCAAATACAGCGATCATGTTTGGATACGTGGTTCTCATGTTCTTCTTCGTATTTTGCCAGAAAAAGCTGGTGGACTACACCAAGGTGATCCATCCGGAAAAGAAGGGCAGCGTATTCGATATAAATTTCGCAGATGTCTGGCTTGAAAGCTGCGATGAAGCAGAACAACTGACCGTTTACAAGGCCGCCTATGCTGCTTATAAATTTATCAATATGTTCCTTGTCATATTGTGGGCCATTTCCATGTTCATCTTCATTGGGTTCGGCATCGGACTTTTAGCAATGACCATGATCAGCGCAGCGTGGCTGGCACTGAACGTAGCCTACAGCCTGAAAGCCATGAAGCTGGAACGTGAGCAGTAACACTAAACGGTATGCATAAAAATACGGGCTGTATTTTGCCCCATATAATCGCTAAAATGACGCAAATTCCAGAAAAAGCTTCGGAATTTGCGTCATTTTATTTGCTTTTAATCATAAAAAACTCTTAACACAGTGGCAAAACTCATAAACAATGAGTAATAATGTATAAATATCCAACCTAACCTCTATAACCCTTGAAAAACAAGTATAGTTATACAACGCATGATTTTGAACATATAGTCAAATGGCGCAAAAATCTATAAAAAAATTGGAATTTGCGTCATTTGCTATTTTGTGGAAAGTAATACGGGACAAAATATCGTTCATATTTTCGTGGACAAGGAATATCTTGTAATGAAGAACAAAAGAAAAGGGGATGAGACCATGGATCAGAATACGGAGAAAATCCTGCGGAAGCTGCCGGACTTCATGCAGCGCAATATGAAGGAGCTTTCCCATCAGATTTTGGACAGCTTTGAAGAAATACGCATCAAGACATATCAGGATACGCTGGTCATCAGCCATGGAAAGGAGTACAGCCTGCGGGACGGGGACAGCATCACGCCGGAGGTTTTGGAAGAGACGCTGAACAGGCTTATGGACTACTCCTACTACGCCTACGAGGAAGAGCTTGCCAAGGGGTATATCACCATCGAAGGTGGCCACCGGGTCGGCATCTGCGGCAGAGTCACGCTAAATGAGGACAAGGTGCATCTTATCAAGGATGTATCCTCGCTGAACATCAGACGCAGCAGACAGATCATCGGCGCATCCGATAAGATCATCAAATCCGTCTACAAGGGTGACATCAAAAACACCTTGATCATCTCCCCGCCCAAGTGCGGCAAGACCACCATATTGAGGGACCTGGCCAGGACCTTGAGCAACAGGGGCTGCCGGGTGGGAATCTGCGATGAGCGTTCGGAGATAGCCGGCTGCTACAACGGGGAAAGCAGCTACGATCTGGGCAGCAGGACCGACATCCTGGACGGTTGCCCCAAGGCAGAGGGGATCATCATGCTGATCCGAGCCATGGCGCCTGATGTGATCATCACCGATGAGATCGGCAGAAAAGAAGACGTGAGCGCCATCCAGTCAGCCCTTTGCGCGGGAGTGAAGATCGTCACCACCATCCACGGCAACAGCTACGAGGACGTGGCAAATTCAGCCATCGGAGAGCTGATCGAAAACCAGATCTTTGAAACGCTGATATTTCTATCGGCAACGCCGCAAACGGGAACGGTCAAAAAAATAATGATGCTTTCGGGCATGAAGAAAGGTGCGTAGCCATGCTTAAAATCACCGGATGTATCCTGCTTTTCATCAGCTGCTCCGCCCTGGGATTCCTCAAGGCATCTTCCTATAAAGCCAGACGAAGAGAACTGGAAAGTGCACTGGAACTTGTACGCCTTTTGAACCTGGAAATCTCCTATAGGAAAGACCCGCTGCAAAAGACTTTCCAAAAGGTTGCGGCGCTGAAGGAATGTTGGTTTTCAGACGTGCTGCGAGAGTGCGCTTTCCATTTGATGAAGCAGGAGCCTTTGCAAAGGTCCTGGAAAGGGGCCTTGAATGCGGGGGAAAGGCCCTGTCCGTTGCTGCCGGGGGATGTGGCCGTTCTGGAGGATCTTTCCCTGGGGCTTGGAAAGAGCGATACCAGAGGGCAGAAGGAAATTTTCGAGCCGGCTATGCTGCGGCTTGCGGAATGTCTTCAACAGGCACAGGATCAGGAGCGAAAGCAGGGAAAGATGTACAGGAGCCTGGGGGTGTCGGCAGGCGTCGT
>JAUNBU010000011.1:6387-23266 GCA_030526925.1 Bacillota bacterium
AGGAGAACAGAGCATATGGATATAGATATCATTTTTAAAATCGCCGCCATCGGCATAGCCATCGCCGTTTTGAACCAGGTGCTGATAAAGGCGGGCAGGGACGAACAGGCCATGCTTACCACGCTGGCAGGCGTCATCGTGGTGCTGATGCTGGTGATACAGATGATCAGCGAATTTTTCGATACCGTGAGAACATTCCTGGAATTTTAGGCGAAAGCAGGGGCGAAGACTGTATGGAACTGTTAAAGATCGTCGCCATCGCGCTGACGGGAATCATTCTGGCGGCGCTGATGAAGAGCGTCAACAAAGAACTTTCGATTTACATAATCCTTGCTACGGTAATCATATTGTTCCTTTCCATCATCGACCGGCTCTTCGAGATATTTCAGTTTCTGGAAGGGATATACGACAACGTGACCTACGGACGGACGTTTTTCCCGGTGATATTAAAAGTGCTGGCGGTGGCATACATCACGGATTTTACGGCTCAGCTGTGCAAGGATGCGGGAGAAGGGACCATCGCCTCCAAGGTGGAGCTGGCAGGAAAGGTTATCATCTTTTATCTGGCCATGCCGATTTTGACGGCCATATTGGAGCTGATCGGCTCGCTGCTGGGATAGATTACGAGGGAGAATATGGACCACGAAACAATTATAGAAGAACAACTTGATTCCATGGATCTGTCGGAGCTGGAAGATATTATGGGAGAGGCGACCCAGTCGGGCGGCGTCTTCGATGAGATCACGGTGGATCAGATCATAGACAACCTGCTCAACGGACAGCCTCTATTTGATTCTGACCGGATCATAGACAATCTGATCGATCTCTTTCTCATGGAGGTGAAATCTTCTGTATTCCTGGGATGTGAGATCCTGGCTGTCTGCATCATTATCGGGCTTCTTTCCAACTTTTCCAACTCCTTCGGCAACAAGACCGTGTCATCCCTTGGGACCGTAATATGCAGCTGCGTCATCATCGCTTTATGCATCGGCAACTTCTATCAGACCTACGAATACTGCCAGGACACCATGAACACCATGACTACGACTATGGAGATCCTGCTGCCCATAATGATACCGCTGCTCATCGCCATGGGCGGCATTTCCTCGGGAGGCATACTGAATCCGGTCATCATCGGGGCAGTCACAGGCTTCAATTTTTTCATGCAGCACGTGGTACTGCCCATGGTGTTTCTGTCGGCGGTGTTCATATTGATAAACAGCATCACGGAAAAGGATTACGTCAAGAAGCTGTCGGGTTTTTTGCGCAAAGCTGCCATATTTCTGACGGGGCTGGCGGTGACTATCTTTTCGGGGATAACGGCGATACAGGGGATAGTCACCAAGTCGGCTGACGGGATTTTAATAAACACGGCGCGGTTTTCCCTGGACAACTTCGTGCCCATAGTGGGAGGCTTTGCCGCAGATTCTCTGGACATGGTCATCAGCTGCGTGGGGCTTGTCAAGAACGCCATAGGTATCATCGGCATAATAATAATCATTTCTCTGCTGATCATTCCGGTGATCAAGATATTGTCCATCGCAGTAGTCTACAAGGTGATAGCCATCGCAGCCGAGCCTATTGCTACGAAAAACATTTCCGACAGTCTGAACGAGATCGGGACCGCCGCCATAACCATGACGGTGGTGCTGGCAGTGGGGGCGCTGATGTTCCTCATATTCATCACCATCATCATGGGCATGGGAGGTGGCAGCCTTTGGACATCCTGAAACAATGGGTCAGCAACCTTTTCATCATAATTCTGGCCCTTACCTTCATTGAACTGCTGCTTCCAGACACATCTATGGGAAAATACCTGAAATTCATCTTTTCCCTGGTGATCATGGCGACCATCCTCTATCCCATAATTTATCTGATGGGGGAATATTAAGCTGTAGAAACGATATATATTTTAAAGGAGGGGAAAAGCTTGCTGGAAAAATTCAAAAACGATCCCAATTTAAAAGACAAAGGATTAAAAGTCATTGCGGGTCTGATCATCATCGCCGTAATTCTTCTGTCCTTCGACGTCTTCACCCAGAGCAAGGATGGCAGAAGGCAGGTGGTGGATGAGGACGGAGGAACGGAGAGCGAGCTTTGCATGATCCTTTCGGACATCGACGGGGTGGGAGAGGTGGATGTGATGCTGCAGTACGACGATGAGGAGAACATCACCGGAGCCATAGTGACGGCTGAAGGGGCAGGCAATCCCGTTGTAAAGAATGACTTGATAAATGCGGTCATGGCGGTCTTCAATATTTCCGCCACCAGTGTAGAAGTGTTTGAAAAGAAATCCGTTGAGGAATATGAGGAGGAAGGTTCCAATGAAGAGTAGGAAATCGATTTTTTCATTTATAAAGAACAACAAGAAGAAGGTGTCGCTTCTGGCGGCACTGATGATCTGTCTGGGAGTCTACACAGCCATAGGCGGTATATTCCCGGATGAGGCAGCCAACGACGATATCCCGCTTCACGACGGAGATGTGCTGGTAGACAGCCTAAACGTGGACGACGGGGAAAACAAGGCGGAAGGAAAGTCGGACTCTGAGCTGGTGACCTCGGACGACGTTTCGGAGCTGGAAAATACGGATACATATTTTCAGGAGCTTCGTGCTACGCTGGACATGGACCGAAACAAGATCATCTCCATGCTGAGTGAATCGGAGTCTTCCGCATCCACCAAGGCGGAAAAGGAGGAAGCCACCGCAGAGAAGATGAAGCTGCTGACCTATATGGAGCAGGAGAAGACGGTGGAAACTCTTATCAAAAACAAAGGGCTGCCGGAAACCTTCGTGGTCATCACCGACAGCGGCGTCAACGTGACGGTCAACACCAAGGAGCTTGACCAGGCCATGGTAACAAAGATATGCGATATTCTTATGAGAGAAACCGGCAGGAAGGCCAGCGAGATCGTGGTACAGGACGTATCCTGAGAAAAGGCGTAAAATAAGTTTCGGAAAACCTCAACTTGTTGTGTTTTCGGTGCACATTTGGTATAATGGCTGTTGAGGTGATTTTATGAGCCTAACTGAGCAACAGCATGAAGAAATTACGAAAATCCCCGATGAAGCCATCGCAGTGTGCGCTTTGAATGCCGCCCTGAAGACAGAAGGTGTGGCAGGTCTGGCAGGGGGGATTTCCAATACCCTTTCCAAGAACTTTCTGGGAAAGGAACTGCTTGCCAAGGGCATCAAGGTAAGCCAAAGCGATGAAGGAGTGGAGATAGACGTCCACATCACGGTAAAATACCATACCAAGATACCTGCGGTGGCATGGGACATCCAGGAAAACGTGAAGAAGGAAGTCCAATCCATTACGGAGATACCTGTTACGGCAGTAAATATTCACGTACAGGGTGTTGAACTGCCTGAGGAAAAAGCTGCTGCACCTGACGGGCAGCCTGCTGAGAAAGAAACAAAAGACGATGCACCGGTAGAAAATAAAACAGAGGAAGAAACCACAGATGACGAGAAATGAAGCGCGCGAAACCATGATGCAGATACTTTACGAAATGGACGCCGGCAAATGTATGGACGAAGAGACCATATTCAAGCTGACTGAGGACAGGCTTGCTGGGAACCACAGGCAGCGGGGCAAATCTTTGCTTTCGGAGATCCTCGGGAACCTGGACGTCATCGACAAATCCATAAACGAAAACAGCCGCTCATGGAAAACAAACAGGATGCCTAAGGTGGATCTTGCCATCATGCGTTTGGCGGTGGGCGAGCTGAAGTATTCGGACGATATTCCCGATGCGGTAGCCATTAACGAAGCCATCAATCTGGCGAAAAAATACAGTACGGAGCAATCATCTAAATTCATCCACGGCGTGCTGGGCGCCATCGCGAAGCGATGAACAGCAGCCGGGTCACAAGCTGCGTGTTGGGGATCGATACCAGCAATTACAAGACTTCGGTGGCGGTAGTCAGCGAGGATAAAAGGATAATTTACGATCACCGGGAATTTCTCAAGGTGAAGCAGGGCGAAAAGGGACTGAGACAATCCGACGCCCTTTTTCAGCATGTAAAGGCGCTTCCGGCTCTCATCGAGGGTGCTCTTGGCGCCTGCAAAGGCGCAGAAGGCGAAGGCGAGCTTCCGGCAGACGGCACAAAGCCGCATGATCTTAAGATCGCTGCCGTTGCCTATTCCTCAAGACCGCGCCCGGTAGAGGGTTCCTACATGCCCGTGTTTCTGGCAGGAGAAAGCTTCGCCAGGACCCTGGCGGCTGCAAAGGATGTTCCGCTCTTTGCCTTTTCCCATCAGGAGGGGCATATCGAGGCGGTCAAGGCCTTTTCTCCGCTGGAGCATGAGAAGGATGTGCTGGTCTGCCATTTTTCGGGAGGGACATGCGAACTGCTGAAGACCCATGTAAAGGATGGGACTTACCACATTGAAATCATCGGCGGCTCCAAGGATATTTCCTTCGGCCAGGTTCTGGACAGAGCCGGAGTCATGATGGGTCTTGATTTTCCTGCAGGAGAGTCGCTGGACAAGCTGGCGCTGTCCGCAAATGGCAGAACAAGCCATTTGACATCCGTTAAGGTAAAAGACGGCCGGCTCAATCTGTCAGGTCTGGATACCCAGATCAAGCGGAGGCTGGAAGCAGGCATGACCGCAGGCGAAGAAGCGGATTTCATCAGAGAGATTTTTGAAATCATGACGAAGGCTATGGCGGAAATGATAGGTCAGGGATCGAAAAACACCGGAATAAAAGACATCATCATGGCGGGAGGAGTTTCCTCAAGCCTGTTTATAAAAGAGAATCTTACTGCGCTGCTGAAGGCTGACGGGATACACGCCATTTTCGATACTGCCGGACTGTCCCAGGACAATGCGGTGGGAACGGCTCTGCTGGGAGGAAAAAAGATATGGGGTTAAAGCCCATCAAGGTATCACAACTAAACAGCTATATCAAGCGGATATTGCAGACGGACCCTATATTGGGTAACGTGTCGGTAATCGGTGAGGTTTCCAATTTGAAGTTCCACGGCTCCGGACACGTGTACTTTTCACTGAAGGACGAGAGCAGCAAGATCAATTGCTTTCTGGCGGCGGGAAACCTGGCAAAGCTGACATGTGATCTGCAGGAGGGCATGGAAATTACCGCAAACGGATATATATATCTATACGAGCGTGGGGGGAGCTACTCCCTCAATGTGCGAGATATAGAAGCTGCCGGACAGGGTGATCTGGCCATCGCCTTTGAAAAGCTAAAGAAAAAGCTGGATGCCGAAGGCATGTTCGACCCTGCCCATAAGAAGGACCTGCCCGCCTTTCCAAAAAAAATCGCCGTGGTCACATCAGAGACGGGAGCGGCGGTACGTGACATTTTAAAGATAATCAAGAAGAAAAACGACTACGTGGACATCCTCATCTACCCGGTGCTGGTCCAGGGGCCAAATGCGGCGGGAGAGATCTCAGCTGCCATCGACGACCTCAACGAAAACCACAGGGATGTGGATGTGATCATAACGGGAAGAGGCGGCGGCTCAATGGAGGAGCTTTGGGCATTCAACGAAGAAATCGTCGCCCGCAGCATCTACAGCTCACGTATCCCCGTAATATCGGCTGTAGGACATGAAACAGACTTTACCATAGCGGACTTCGTGGCAGACCTACGGGCAGAGACGCCTACGGCAGCGGCAGAAAGAGCCGTGCCCGACACAGGACAGCTGAGAGAATATCTGGATTCGGCAGCAGAGCAGATGAAACGTGATCTGAAACGGCTGGTGGACAACAGGAGGCAGCAGCTGCGTCTCAGCGATCCGGAACAGTTCAGGCGGGACATCCAGGGCAGGATCGTGCTGGAACAGCTGCGGATCGACAACATGAGAAGCGCCATGGAGGAAAATCTCAAAGGCATGATGACCGGTTATAAAGCCCGTCTGAGCATACTGAAGGAATTTCTGGATACGGCGGATCCCAAGAGCATACTGGCAAAGGGCTATTCGGTGGTGACCGATGAGAAAGGCGCCATCGTCAAGGATGCGGGAGCGCTGAAGGTAGGACAGAAAATAAACATAGAAGCCGCCAGAGGACAGGCGGAGGGACAAATCACCCGCATACAGAAAGGGGAAAAACGATGACAGAACAAACAGCCGATAAGAAAACAGACAAAAACCGGAAGCCATCCTTTGAAGAAACGCTGAAAAAACTGGAAGAAGCATCGGAGAAGCTAAAGGAAGAGACGGTTTCTCTGGAAGACGCCATTAAATATTACGAAAAAGGCATAACCTATTACAAGGAGTGCAGCGAGATACTGGAAGAGGCAAATCAGAAGATCGAAACCTTGACCAGGTAAAAAGGAGGGATCGTCCTATGAAAGAATATTCTTTTGACGATTACAAGAACATCATCGAAGAACACATTATGGATTTTATTCCTGATGTGGACCACAAGAGCATCACGCTCTACGAATCCATGAAGTACAGTCTGTCTTCGGGAGGAAAGCGGATAAGACCCGTTCTCTTGCTTGCCACCTGCGATTTCTGCGGCGGCAAGATCGAAGAGGCGCTGCCTTACGCCTGTGCTATCGAGTATATCCACACCTATTCCCTGATCCACGATGATCTGCCCTGTATGGATAACGATGATCTGAGGCGGGGACAGCCGACAAATCACAAGGTATACGGTGACGCCATGGCGACTCTGGCGGGAGACGGACTGCAATCTGCTGCTTTCGAGGTGATGAACAGGGATATGCTGCTCTACTTCGACGAAGAAAACGCACTGAAAAGAAGGATCCGGGCGGCTTATGAGATCAGCAAGGGCGCTGGATGTAGGGGCATGGTGGCAGGTCAGGTGGCCGACATGGAAGCGGAGGACAAGAGCTGTTCCAAGGAGATGCTCGATTACATCCATATCACCAAATCGGGCGCATTGATAATCGCTGCGGTCAAGGCAGGCGCCCAGCTGGGCAGCGCCGGCGATGAACTTCTTTCGGATCTGACGGTCTATGCGGAAAATCTGGGGTTGGCATTCCAGATATGCGATGATATATTAGACGTTGAAGGCCAGGAAGAAGAGATGGGAAAGAAGGCAGGAATGGACACGGTCAACAAGAAGGCCACTTACCCGGCGCTCTACGGGTTGGAAGAATCCAAGAAACGACTGAATCAGCTGACTGATACAGCCATCGGCGCACTGGAACAGTACTACGACAACGCAGAAGTCCTTACAAAACTGGCAAAAGATTTAGCAGTAAGAGGTAAATAGACATGAATAAATTTCTGGCGAAGCACCGCTTCCCACAGGACTTAAAAACTATGGATTACGATGAGTTGGAGCTGCTGACTTACGAGATCCGTGATTTTCTCATAGAAGAAGTATCCAGGACGGGAGGGCATTTGTCCTCCAATCTTGGCGTGGTGGAGCTTTCCATAGCGCTTCATAAGGTGTTTGATGCGCCGGAAGACAAGATCATCTGGGACGTGGGACACCAGACCTACGTTCATAAGATCCTTACGGGAAGAGCGGAAAGGTTCCCGACCCTGCGCCAGCTTGGCGGCATGAGCGGATTCCCCAAGAGCAGCGACAGCCCTTACGATGTATTCGATACGGGACACAGCAGCACGTCCATTTCTTTAGGACTGGGGCTGGCTGCGGCAAGAGATCTGGCAGGAGAAGACTATCAGGTGGTCTCCGTCATCGGCGACGGCGCCATGACGGGCGGTATGGCGTTTGAAGCTCTCAACAATGTGGGGGCTCTGGATACCGGGATGATCGTCATTCTCAACGACAACGGTATGTCCATCTCTCCCAACACGGGAGGATTTTCCAGATATTTCGGCAAGTTGAGAGGCTCCCGCAAGTACATCAGCATGAAGGAGCAGATCAAGAAAAACGTCTCCAAGGTACCATGGATAGGCGAAGGAGCAGTTGCAGGTATGCAGCACGCCAGAGACTTCATAAAATATGCGGTCATCGACGACGGTATCATGTTCGAAGAGCTGGGACTGAAGTACTTCGGTCCTGTGGACGGACACGATATCAAAGAATTGTGCGAGACGCTGGAGCTGGCAAAGAACGCAGAGGGCCCCGTGTTCATCCACGTCATGACCCAGAAGGGCAAGGGCTACACCAAAGCAGAAGCCAATCCCAACGTATTTCACGGCATCGGACCATTCGATATGGAGACGGGACAGCTGCTTAAAAAATCCAGCAAACCGAGCTATTCCAATATATTCGGCAACAAGCTGATGGAGCTGGCAAAGAGTAACGATAAGGTGGTCGCCGTCAGCGCAGCCATGCTTGAAGGAACAGGACTGGAAAAGTTCAGACGAACCTTCCCAAAGCGTGCTTTTGATGTAGGCATAGCAGAAGGTCATGCGGTCACCTTTGCGGCAGGTCTTGCAAAGAGCGGATACAAGCCCTTCATAGCCATCTACTCCACGTTTTTGCAGAGGGGCTACGACCAGATGTTGGAGGATGTATGCCTTCAAAATCTGCCGGTGATCTTCTGCATAGACCGGGCAGGCATAGTAGGAGCCGACGGAGAGACCCATCACGGCATCTTCGATCTCAGCTACCTGAAGCATATGCCTAATATGACGGTGATGGCACCAAAGGACGGCAAGGAGCTGGAAGCCATGATGGAATACGCCCTGACCCTTAAAGGACCGTGTGCCATTCGATACCCGAGGGGAACAGCCATTGATCTGAAGAAAGAAAACAAGATACAGAAAGGCAAATCCCATCAGCTGCGCCGTGGAACCGACGTGGAGCTGTGGGCGCTGGGCGCCATGGTGGAAAAGGCTCTGGATGCCGCTGAGCTCCTGAAGGACAAGGGCATCAGCGCCAGCGTCATCAACATGGAGTTCGTCTGCCCATTGGACGAAGAAAAGCTGCTGAAATCAGCGGATAAATTCCCGATGATCGTGACATTGGAGGATAACGTGGTTACGGGCGGCGCAGGAGAAGAGATCAATACCCTATTAGCAAATAAACCGGTGAAGCTTCTCAACGTCGGCTGGCCGGATACTTTTATAGAACACGGCACCTGCCAGGAGCTTTACGAAAAATACGGTATGGATGCTGCATCCATCGCAGAAAGGATCGCAGAAGAACTTGAAGAACAGGCTTGATATCATACTTACGGAGAAGGGTCTTTTTCCTTCCAGGGAAAAGGCTAAAGCGTCCGTCATGGCAGGACTCATCTACGTGGACGGACAGCGCATCGATAAGCCGGGGACATCGGTAGACGACAAGGCCGAGATCACAATCAAGGAAAATCTCTGCCCATACGTGAGCCGGGGCGGGCTGAAGCTGGAAAAGGCGCTGGAGGTCTTCGGATTTTCCCTGGAAAAAGCTGTCGCTGTGGACATCGGTGCATCCACCGGTGGTTTTACAGACTGCATGCTGCAAAAGGGTGCATCTAAAGTCTACGCCATCGACGTAGGCTACGGACAGCTGGACTGGAAGCTTAGAAACGACCCCAGAGTGGTCAATATGGAGAAGATCAACATACGCTATCTTGAGCCTGAATCCATCCCTGAAAAGGCGGATTTTATCAGCATAGACGTGTCCTTTATCTCCCTGAAGCTTGTTTTTCCGGTAGCGGCGCAGCTGCTTTCCCGGGATGGCAGCCTGGTATGCCTTGTGAAACCACAGTTTGAGGCAGGGCGCAGCCAGGTAGGTAAGAAGGGCATCGTGCGAGATCCGGCAGTCCACCGTGAGGTCATCGAAAATGTGATGGACTACGGCATGGAAAACGGACTCTATGCTCAAGGGCTGACATTTTCTCCCGTCACAGGGACCAAGGGCAACATCGAATATCTGTTGTTTTTAAAGAAAAGTCCGGCAAAGGAGCCGGTGGATGCAGCAAGCATCGACGAAATAGTCAGAAGCTCCCACGGGGAGTTTAAATAGCATGGACGCCATGCATGTATAAAAATGATTTTAAAGAGAGGAGACATTGTAAAATGGAGTTATCAAAGAGAGTGGAGGCAATGCAGCATTCGCCTATCAGACGGTTCAACGTGTATGCCATCGAGGCTGAAAGCAAGGGCAAGAAGGTATATCATCTGAACATCGGACAGCCGGACGTGGAGACGCCGGCATGCTTCATGGAAGCGGTGAAGAACTTTGACAAGAAGGTAGTAGCTTACTCCGAATCGGGAGGCGAAACGATCCTGCAGGATGCCATCGCCAAGTATTTCAAGAATTACAACATGGACTTTGAGAGAAAGGACATCATCGTAACCAACGGAGGCTCGGAGGCGCTGAACATGATCTTTACCGCCGTGCTGAACCCTGATGATGAGGTGCTGATCGCGGAGCCTTTTTATACCAATTACCATACATTCGTCACGGCAGCAGGCGGCAAGGTAGTCCCTCTGACGACCAAGGCAGAGGAAGGCTATGATTTCGCCAAGGCTGATCTGATCGAAGCCGCCATTACGCCGAAAACCAAGGCCATATGCTGCATCAGTCCGGGAAATCCGACGGGAAGAGTCCTGACGCTGGAAGACATGCGGCTCATCGGCGACATCGCCAAGAAGCACGACCTTTGGATCATTGCAGACGAAGTTTATCGTGAATTTGCCTATGACGACAGAGAAGCCACATCCTTCGGCATGCTGGATGATCTGAAGGACAGAGTCATCATCGTGGATTCCGTTTCCAAGAGATTTTCCGCCTGCGGCGCCAGAGTGGGCTGCATCGTCAGCAAAAATGAGGCGCTTATGGACAGCATCATGAAGATCGCCCAGGGAAGACTGTGCTGCCCGACGCTGGATCAGATAGGCGCGGCGGCTCTCTACGGACTGGATAAGGACTATTATGACGAGGTGAAGGCGGAATACGAAGGCAGAAGAGACGTGGTATACGAGGAACTTATGAAGATCCCTGACGTAGTATGCCAGAAGCCGGGCGGAGCCTTTTACATGACAGCGAAGCTTCCGGTGGATGATGTGGAGGACTTCCTCATTTATCTGCTGACAGAGTTTGAAGATAAGGGAGAGACGGTAATGTTCGCTCCGGCGGAAGGCTTCTACGGCACGCCGGGACTGGGCAAGGACGAGATGAGAATAGCCTACGTGCTCAACAAGGACGATATGAGACGAGGCGTAGAGCTGATCAGACTGGGACTTGAAGCGTACAACAGGAGGTAGGATTCGTGGCAAAATCAAAGTTATCGCCCATGATGCAGCAATATTTGGATATCAAGGAGAACTACGGGGATTGTATACTGTTCTTTCGCCTTGGTGACTTTTATGAGATGTTCTTTGATGATGCCAAGACAGCTTCACGCGAGCTGGAACTGACCTTAACGGGAAAAAATTGCGGTCTTGAGGAAAGGGCTCCCATGTGCGGAGTTCCTTTCCATTCGGCCGATACCTACATCGCCCGCCTTGTGGAGCGGGGCTATAAAGTGGCAATCTGTGAGCAGACTGAGGATCCTGCCTCGGCAAAGGGGATCGTTAGCCGTGAGGTGATCAGGATCATCACGCCGGGAACTGTTTTAAGCAGCTCCATGCTCAAGGAAAAGGAAAACAATTTCATCGCCTCTGTATTCGCAGGAGAGGATGCCATAGGGCTGGCCTACTGCGATATTTCCACGGGGGAGACGAGCCTGACGGAGCTTACGGGATCAGGCAGACGTGAAAGCCTGGTAAACGAGCTGGTGAAGATCGACGCCAAGGAGGTGCTGGTCAGCCGGGCTACCGATGATGCTGTAGATACGGAAGATATGAAGCCTGTGACCGAGGCTTATTTTAATATACTGGATGACGAATACTACAGGGCCGAAGCCATCAGGGACACCATCAAGCGGCAGTTTCAGGTGACGGCTCTCTTAGGAATAGGTGTGGAGGAAGACTCGCCGGCAGAATCAGCCCTGGGATCGCTGCTGATGTATCTGCTGGAAACCCAGAAAAACAGTCTGAACCATATCAGAGTCCTCAATACATACACCATGGGACAGCACATGTCCCTGGACAAGTCCACCATCAAGAACCTGGAGCTGACGGAGACGCTATTCGAGAAAAAGCTGCAGGGTTCTTTGCTTGGGGTGCTTGATAAGACCCATACAGCCATGGGCTCCAGGAAGCTGAAGCAATGGCTGAAGGAGCCTTTAAACGATGCATCACGGATTCGTGACCGGCTGGATGCAGTGGAGGTTTTACTGGAAAACGTCCTGCTGCGAAACGACCTGAAGGAACAGCTGAAGCGAGTATATGACTTTGAGCGGCTGACGGGGCGTATCGCTTGCGGCAACGCCAACGGCAAGGATCTGATCGCTCTGAAAAATTCCTGCTACGTGCTGCCGGACATCAAAAACGATCTGACAGGCTCGGGAAGCCGCCTTTTGGACCAGCTGGAGGAGAAAATCGACGGTCTGGAAGCTGTCTATCAGCTGATCGAGCGTGCCGTAGCTGAAGATCCGCCTTTCGTAATAAAAGAAGGGGGTCTCATCAAGGAAGGGTATTCTCAGGAGCTGGATGAACTGAAACATTCAATCAGCGATGCCCAGGAGTGGATCGCAGGACTTGAAGGCAGTGAACGGGAACGGACAGGAATCAAAAATCTCAAAGTCGGCTACAATAAGGTATTCGGCTATTACCTGGAAATCACCCGTTCCTACTACGATATGATCCCGGAAAACTACATCAGAAAGCAGACCCTGGCCAACTGCGAGCGGTTCATAACTCCTGAGCTTAAGGAGACAGAACGGCTGGTGCTCAATGCAGAGGCCAAGATCAACCAGCTGGAATACGACCTGTTTACCCAGCTTAGAGAAAAACTGCAGGAATCCATTAGAGACATACAGGAGACATCAAAGGCCGTGGCGGAGCTTGACGTACTGACAGCCTTCGCAGAGGTCAGCGAGAAGAACGGCTACGTGAAGCCGGAGATGGACGAAGGCGATACCATCACCATCCAGCAAGGGCGCCATCCCGTCATAGAACAGACCATCCGTGACGGCATCTTCGTCAGCAACGATACATACCTGGATCGTGACAAGCAGAGCCTGCTCATTATAACAGGCCCCAACATGTCGGGAAAATCCACCTACATGCGCCAGACTGCATTGATCGTTTTGATGGCGCAGGCAGGCTGTTTCGTGCCTTGCCAGTCGGCGAAGATCGGCATCTGCGACAGGATATTCACCAGGATCGGTGCGTCAGACAACCTGGCGCAGGGCCAGAGTACATTCTTCGTGGAAATGAGCGAGCTTTCATATATCCTCAACACGGCGACTTCCAAGAGCCTGGTTATCCTGGACGAGATCGGACGTGGAACGAGCACCTACGATGGTCTTTCCATAGCCTGGGCGGCGGCAGAATACCTGTCAAAACCCCAGCGAAAGATAAGGACCTTGTTTGCCACCCATTACCATGAGATGACCGTGCTGGAGGATAGCATCCCGGGCATCAGGAATTTCAACGTGGATGTGGCAGAGGAAAACGGCAACGTCATATTTCTGCATAAGATAGTGGAGGGCAGCGCCAGCAGGAGCTACGGTATCCACGTGGCAAAGCTGGCAGGAGCGCCCAAAGAGCTTTTGGAACGGGCCCAGGACCGTCTGCTGGACCTGGAGTCGGGCAAAGGTGCGATATCAAGCCGCTTCGGGAGCACAGCAGAGCCGGAGAGCATCATGACGACATCAAGACCTCATATGGAGGAAAATGCTGTACCGGATACGGAAACTGAGGCAGCGTCCGGGCAGGTGGAGGAACAGCAGCTTTCACTCTTTGACTTTGCGCCGGATCCACTGGTAAAGCGCCTCAAGGAGCTTGACCTGATGAACGTAACGCCGTCGGAAGCATTGAAGATACTGGAAGAATTGAAGGAATACCTATGATAAGGATTTTAGAGAAGAATGTAGCGGACAAGATCGCAGCGGGAGAAGTGGTTGACAGGCCCGTCTCCATCGTCAAGGAGCTGCTGGAAAACGCACTGGACGCCGACGCCACGGCAATTACCGTGGAGATCAAAAACGGCGGCAAGTCCTACATACGGCTCACAGACAACGGCTGCGGCATTCCTGCTGAGGAAGCGGAGCTGGCGTTCAAGCGCCACGCCACAAGCAAGATAACATCTGCCAAAGATCTGGACGCCATCGGGACATTAGGCTTCCGAGGCGAAGCTCTGGCGAGCATCTGCGCCGTCTCCAGGGTGGAGCTGGTAACCAAGACGGCTGATTCCAAGATGGGGCGACGTATTATCGTAGAGGGCAGTGAAGTTCTGGAAAACACTGCTGTCGGCTGTCCGGAGGGGACTACTGTCACCGTACGGGATCTGTTCTACAATGTTCCCGCCAGACAAAAATTCCTGGCAACGGATAACAGCGAAGCGCGCCGGATCATCGACATGGTTTCCCGCATTTCCCTTGCCTACGGAGATGTGAAGATCAGCCTCATAAACGGCGCCAAAAAGGTATTCACCACTCACGGAAGGGGCAACATCCTGACCAATATCGTCAACGTCTACGGCAGCGATACGGGCAAGGACCTGCTGCCCGTGGAAAGACAAGACGACAGATTCATAGTCAAGGGGTTTGTCTCTGCGCCATCTGCATCCCTGGCATCCAGGAGCAGGCAGATCTTCTGCGTCAACGGCAGAGTGGTCTCCAGCAAGGTCCTGGAAAAGGCAGTGGATGAAGCCTATAAGGAAAAGCTGTTTCAGGGCAGGTTCCCGCTGGCCTTTCTCTTTCTGGCTGTCCCGCCTGAGACGCTGGACGTGAACATCCATCCTACCAAGAAGGAAGTCCGCTTTGACGACAACTTCGAGGTAGAGGATTTTGTGAAAAAAGCCATAATCACTGCTCTCAGCAGGAAGGAGGCCATGCCTCAGGTACGCAGCGAAGATGTTGGAAATTTATTGTCCGGGGATGAGAAGGTGTCCGACACATCAGATTCGGTCCGGATAGAGGAAACGCCGGGAGCTTATGCACCGGAAGGTATATTAACATCCGGTCAGCAGGAAACTAACGAAGAATTTCATCAAAATTCGGAACAAGTTGACGTAAGAAGTTTATTGTCAACAATGCGACAAGAAAAGCAAGCGCAGGAAGAAATTTCAAAAAATCAACAGGAGCCGGAAAAGATTTACCAGGAACTTCTGGTACCGCAGGAGCCGGAGACAAGACCCTTTGATTTTGAAAGTCTGGAGTACCTGGGATCTATATTCGACACATATATCATGGCAACGGATCAGGATTGCTTTTACCTCATAGACCAGCATGCGGTCCATGAACGGGTCTTTTACGAGAAGCTGCTGGAGCAGTACAATGCGGCGGAGAAGGCTAGTCAGCAGTTACTGGTACCTTTGCAGTTTCACGTGGCTGCCCATGTGGAGGCAGGGGAAGACGACTGGATCGGAGAGCTCTCCGGTATGGGATACGGGATCGAAAACTTCGGGAATAAAACCTATATCGTCCGGGAAATACCGGCTTTCATGGAATTAAGAGAAGCCGAATCATTCCTGAACGATCTGTTCCAGGAGCTGGAGGACAGACCTGATCTGACCGATCAAAAAGTATTGGAAAAGATCATCATGCGCTCCTGCAAGAGCGCAGTAAAGGGCGGCGACCACCTGAAAGAAGAAGAGATCGCAGCCTTGATAAAGGATCTAAAGAACTGCGTCAACCCGTTTTCCTGTCCCCACGGCAGACCAACATTCGTCAGGATGACGAAATACCAGCTGGAAAAGATGTTCAAACGCGTGTAAAAGAGGAATGAAATGGATAAAATCATTGCAGTAGCAGGACCTACGGCTGTAGGCAAGACGAAATTCGCCATCGGTATCGCCCAGGTATTTGATGGCGAGATAGTTTCCTGCGACTCCATGCAGCTCTACAAATACATGAACATCGGCAGCGCCAAGCCTACGACAGAAGAACTTGAGCAGGCAAGGCACCATCTTGTAGACTTTCTGGACCCCAGAGAGCCTTTTTCCGTGGCTCAATACCAGAAGCTGGCTAAAGCTGCTATCAAGGATATCCAAGGCAGAGACAAGCTCCCCATCATTTCCGGAGGCACCGGACTTTACCTGAACTCCCTGCTCTACGACATGGACTTTTTCGCCGTGCCGGAGGACTTTTCCTATAGAAGGCAGCTGGAAGAGATGGCAGCAAATGAGGGAAGAGAAGCGCTGCACCGGATGCTGCAGCAGCTTGACGAAGAAGCAGCCTCCAGGATACACCCCAACAACACCAAGAAGATCATCCGCGCCCTGGAACGGCTTAAAGAAGGCGAAGGGCGAGTGCGCCCTTTCCATGAGATCAATAAAGAAACCGAAGACTATCAGGCGATCCTCATCGGACTGACGAGAGACAGAGCTGAGCTTTACGACCGCATAAACCGGCGCGTGGACAGCCTGATGGAGCAGGGGCTTTTGGAAGAAGTCCGGCAGCTGATGGAGCTGGGATTGAGCCAGGAACACATTTCCATGAAGGGCATCGGCTACAAGGAGCTGAAGGACTATTTCCGGGGAAAAATCTCGCTGGAAAAATCGGTTGAAACCATCAAAAAAAACACCAGACATTATGCCAAAAAACAGTTAACGTGGTTCAGAAGATATGATAGAATGAATTGGTACAATATATCTGAGTTTAAAAGCGACGAAGAGGCTTTGAAGGAAATCATAAAATGTCTGGAGAAAAGAATATAAAACTTCATAATAAGAGCGATAAACCGGACAATATTGTTTTAAAGGAACACGAGATCGTTTCACAATGCGAAGAGATACAAGATCAATTGCCCAGGTTTTTGAGGGGCTTTTTTGCTTATTTAAGGGGAAACGTGCTGCCCATGAGCAGGCTGTCATATCTTCATGATATTAAGTTTTTTTGCCAGTATCTGGTGGACGAGACTGATCTGACGGAGGCAGAGAAAGTATCTGACATAAAGCTGGAAGATTTCAATAGAATTAAAGC
>JAUNBU010000180.1 GCA_030526925.1 Bacillota bacterium
GTAGATATTTCAATGTCCTTAAAATGTTTTTTATCCATGATATGCTGAGTCTCCTTCCAGTTGCGTTTTGGCCCGTAGCCTTTTCGCCTTTAACTTTATCAAAGTTTGTCTATAATATCAATTTCTTATGCTGCAGATATTAGCAAGCATTTGAAAAGTTTACATGCTTTACACACATGCCCTACAATGGTATAGTGAATGTGGATCGAATGTTATCGATATGATCGTACACCAGCAGGAGGCATACTTATGGAGCTAAGAGTTTTACGTTATTTTCTTGCGGTTGCAAGAGAAGAAAACATTTCAAATGCAGCGGAGTCTTTACATCTGACACAACCTACCCTTTCACGCCAACTGCGGGAATTGGAAGATGAACTCGGTAAGACGCTTTTTATCAGAGGTAACAGAAAAATTTCTCTTACTGAAGACGGTATCCTTTTTCGCAAAAGAGCCAGCGAAATTATTGAATTGGTTGAAAAAACCGAAGCTGAAATGAACGCACCGGAAGATGCTATCACCGGCGACATCTACATTGGCGGAGGAGAAACAGATGCTATGCGTCTGATAGCCTCCATTGCTTCAGATTTTCAAAAGCAATATCCTGACGTCCGGTACCATCTGTACAGCGGCAATGGCGACAACGTCATGGAGCGGCTGGACAAAGGGCTTCTGGACTTTGGTGTGATCATCGAGCCTGCGGATATTTCTAAATATAACTACCTGACCATTCCTGCCACAGACACATGGGGACTGCTCATGCCAAAGGCGCATCCTCTGGCATCAAAGAGTACTATTGAATCGTCAGATTTGCGGAATCTTCCCATCATTACTTCTGCTCAGGCGCAAGCCAGCAATGAATTTACCGGTTGGCTTGGAAAGAATTCCAAAGAATTGAACATCGTCGCCACTTACAATCTGCTCTACAATGCCTCGCTCATGGTAGAAGAAAATTTAGGCTGCGCACTGTGTCTTGATAAAATCATCAATACGACGGGAGACAGTAACCTCTGTTTCAGACCACTGTCGCCTAAGCATGAAGTAAAGCTGGATCTGATCTGGAAAAAATACCAAGTGTTTTCCAAGGCTTCAGAAAAATTCCTTGAGACGATACGCGTTGAATTCTCCAAAGAATAACAAGTACTCATTTACAGAGCAATCCTCATATCCGAATTTCATGCTTGAGAAATCCGCAACCTCATACACCTCAATACCAGTCGTGCTTTTCATTTCTATCAAGTTCGTTGATTCGATCCATTTCCTCCTTCGTCAGTTCAAAATCGAACAATTCCGTGTTCTCCTTGATATGATCAGGATTGCTTGAACCCGGTATCACGACCACGCCTTTTTGCAGATTCCATCGAAGGATCACTTGAGCCGAGGACTTCCCGTGTTCTTCGGCAATTTCGGAAATCACATCATCCCCTAAAAGTTCCTCCGTATGTCCTCTGCCACCCAGCGGATACCACCCCTGGACTACGATATCTAAGCTTTGGATATACGGAATCACATCATTCTCCTGATAGTATGGATGTATCTCATTCTGAACCAATGCAGGGGTAGTATCTACCTGTGGCAAAAATTCTTCCAGCTCCTCAACATACCAATTTGACAGACCTATAGAGCGTATCTTTCCATCAGCAACCGCCTGTTCCATAGCATGATAGGCTTCCACATCATCTGTCCCGGGATGGTGAAGCAGCATCAAGTCTATGTACCCAATGTCCAAATTATTAAGAGCTTCTTCAATGGCTGCTTCAGGATCGGAAAATTGATCAGGGTAAAGCTTAGTGATAACGAATATTTCTTCTCTCGGAACACCCGAGTCTCGAATGGCTTCCCCGATTTCTTCCTCATTGCCATAAGCGTGAGCGGTATCGATGAGTCGAACGCCATTGTTTAATGCTGTGGTAACAGATTCGATGCATTCATCACCGTGCAAACTATATGTGCCCAATCCGTAAATCGGCATTTCATAACCACTGTTCAGCTTTACGGTTCGGGTTTCAAAGTCAAACTCCCCAATCTCCGCATCATCAACATTATTCAATTGATTATCCGAGCTTGTCAAATCATCCGACGTAATAATGCCACACCCTGCTATAGATATAAACATAACCAATACACATAAAGCGATCCATATGGGTTTAATTTTTTTCATTCGAAACTCCTCCTGGTGGTTCTTTTACAACTATTTATACACTTATTTATCTTTCGCTATAAACACTATAGCAAGTCTCTAGTACAATATCAAATACTTATAGTTCATGTTTCGATATGCCTTTAGCGTATACCAA
Organism: Bacillota bacterium; assembly: GCA_030526925.1. GTDB lineage: Bacteria > Bacillota > Clostridia > Peptostreptococcales > Anaerovoracaceae > Lentihominibacter. Next base: position 2,295 of record JAUNBU010000180.1, read on the forward strand.
GGCCCTCTAAAACCGCCGGTGCCATTTTCAAAGAGCATTACATCGTTATTTTTTTAATTTTCTAAACATTGCATTTTTTAAAAATATTGCGGTTTTTTCTTGACTTTCTTGCTTTACCCGAGTAGAATACTGAACTAAAGAATTTTACACCGAGAAAGGACTGAGAAATTATGACACCGGAAAACGACTATCTATCACACATCTACGACCTGGCGAAGCAGCGTGACCCCCACAAGCCTGAATTCCATCAGGCGCTCCTGGAACTGCTGATCGCTCTGACCCCGGTCATCGAGAAAACGCCTTCCCTTTGCAAGAGAGGGATCCTGGAACGGCTCATCGAGCCGGAACGGCTGATCCAGTTTCGAGTAGCCTGGAGAGACCGTGACGGTGAGACGAGAGTCAACAGAGGCTACAGAGTTCAATTCAACTCAGCGCTTGGCCCATACAAAGGCGGCCTGCGCTTCCATCCTACCGTCAATTCTTCCATCATCAAATTCCTGGGGTTCGAGCAAACCTTTAAAAACAGCCTGACAGGACTGCCCATCGGCGGCGCTAAGGGCGGTTCCGATTTTGATCCCCGCGGCAAGACTGACAACGAAGTCATGTCATTCTGCCAGAGCTTCATGAGCGAGCTGTTTCGGCACATCGGCGCCAGTACGGACGTCCCTGCCGGAGACATCGGCGTTGGCAACCGGGAGATCGGGTATCTATACGGGGAGTACTGCAGACTGATGAACATTTCGGAGGGGGCCATGACAGGCAAAGGCATCTTTGCAGGCGGCTCCATGCTCCGAACAGAGGCCACCGGTTACGGGCTGTGCTATTTCGCGGAGTCCATGCTGGCGGGACTGCGAAACGGCTCTTTGAAAGGCAAGACCATCATCATCTCCGGCTCCGGCAATGTGGCTCTCTACGCCATCAAAAAAGCCCAGGCCTTCGGGGCGAGGGTCATCGCCGCGTCCGATTCGGGAGGATATATCATAGACGAGAGCGGGATCGACTGGGCCCTGCTTCGGCAGATCAAGGAAAGGGAACGCGGGCGCATCAGCGAGTACGCTTCCAGAAAGCCGGGCGCTTCCTATCATGAGGGCTGCAGCGGCATCTGGTCCGTCCCATGCGACGTGGCCATGCCATGTGCCACCCAAAACGAGATCTCTCTCGAATCTGCGCAGCAGCTCATAAACAACGGAGCTGTGGCTATTTTGGAGGGGTCCAACATGTCCTGTACCTTTGATGCGGTTCAGCTGATCATGGAGGAACCGGTCCTCTACGTGCCGGCTAAGGCTGCCAATGCAGGAGGCGTTGCTGTAAGCGGTCTGGAAATGGCGCAAAATGCCGGTCACGCTTCCTGGAGCTATGAAAAGGTGGACGATATGCTGCAGAGCATCATGAACTCCATCTTCCACAGATGCATCGACGCGGCGGTGGAATACGGCCATCCGGAAAACCTGCTGATCGGCGCCAACATTGCCGGCTTCGTAAAGGTCTCCAAAGCCATGGCCTGGCAAGGAGTGGTGTAGTCCGATTCATAACCGGCTGCAACTCGGCAAGCCATTTCAAAAAACACGATGAGGATTCTTCCCATCGTGTTTTCCTGTTGCTATTTGAATTCCACGTGTTTATCTACCTATCCAACGAAGTTGGGTCCAACAGAAAATCGTACACATTCATAAACAATATTCC
>JAUNBU010000181.1 GCA_030526925.1 Bacillota bacterium
AGAGCAGGAATACCTCATCCTCAGTAAGCTCTACGGTCAGCTGACCTGAAGCGCCTTCAATGCCTCCCGGCGTCACGTATTCTTTGCCGTCTATTTTGATCTTTCCATCCTTTATCTCTACCGTCTCCCCTGGGAGCCCTGCTACTCTGGCGATGATGTTATCCTCGGAAAGGTCCTGCGCCACCGTCTTTTCCAGGATCACCAGCTGATCCCGTTCCGGTATCCCTCTGTTCTGGGAATAAGACGTTTTGCTGACCACCAGAACCTGTCCGTCCTTGATGGTGGGATCCATGGCGTCCCCTTCGTTGACCTCCGGCGCTATCAGCATCACCATGACGAACGCCAGCGCCATGGCGATCAAATACGGCGCATACTGCCGCTTCCAGCTTCTGTATTTTTCTCCGCTTCCGGCTCTTTGCATGTGTAAAATCCTTTCCCGTCTCAACGCTTATTTTATGCTAAACGCTTCTTTCAGCGAAATGCTTCTTACCGGTTTTCTATATGACAAGGGCGTTTTTCACCCTTGTAAAATCCTCGGGCTCCGGGCACTCTATGACTTTCCCGCTCAAATATGCGAACGTTCCCGGCAACTCTCCAAACACCAGCTTATATGCGTGAAGAAGCTGTGTGGTGACTCCAAACTCCTGCTTCGCCATGCGGTTGACCTTCCCGTTGCCGTATTTGCCGTCTCCCACAAGCGGGAATCCTGCGTGGGACAGGTGGACCCTGATCTGATGGGTCCGTCCGGTTATCAGCCTGACCTCCACCAGGGAAAATCTCTGACCGGTGATCACAGGACGTACTTCCGTCACCGCTTCTCTGCCTTCCTCCGGGGATACGACGCTGGATATGTTGGTGCTTTCATCCTTATTCAAGTTCCCCTGCAGCGTCATGGCGTCCATAAATCTGCCCGCCACGATGGTCAAATAATATTTATCTATAAGCTCCCGTTCTCTGATGAATTTTGTAAAGGCTCTCAGCGCTTCCGCGCTCTTTCCGAATATCACAAGTCCCGTGGTGTTTCTGTCCAGCCTGTTGACGGGAGAAGGTGTAAAGGTCTTTTCTCCGGCAGGGTCGTACTCTCCCTTTTCCTGCAGATACCCGCACACCTGATTCATCAGGGTGTTTTTCTTTTCCCTGGAGTCGCCGTGAATCAGCAGACCCTCCGGCTTTTCTACGATCAAAAGGTTCTCATCCTCGTAGGCGATCCTAAACTGCCTTCTGGCCGTCCTGTTCTTTACGGTTCCTGTCATCTTCTTCAGCTGGTCTTCCGAAATGTAAAGGGTCAGCTCGTCACCGGCGCATAGCATGGTCTCTTCGCCTGCACGCTTGCCGTTGACCTTTACATCCTTTCGGATCATTTTATAGATGCTGCCCAGGGTGGTCCGTTTCAGATATTTTCTCAAGAATCTATCCAGCCGCTGGTCCGCTTCGTTTTCCGTAATGATCAGTTTCACCATAGATATGATTATACAACAATTTTTGTCAGAAGTACAATTCATTGTACCCATTGTGAAGAAATTTTCATCAAAGTGGGCAGCATATATTATTTCATATCCCTTGTGTTTTAAGGAAAGCTTCTGTTATAATTAGTAGTCAGTGGCTCGCAATTATCAAAAGACAGAACAGGTGGTATTTTTATGGATTTTTATCAGGAGTTATATCAGGATTTATCTGCTTCTAATTCTTCGTACAGTCTCGTATCAATGTGCGTTTCTTTGGCGATATTGATCATTGCCATCGTTTCCTTCTGGAATATATTTAAAAAAGCGGGACAGCCGGGTTGGAAAGCCGTCATCCCTTTTTACAATACCTACATAGTCTTCAAAATATCGTGGAAGGCAGCATGGTTTGCTCTCGAAATGATATTTGCTCTTGCAGGCACAGCGCTTCTCAGCTATTCTGCGATCTCGCTCTTCGAGGATCCTGCGGGAGGAGCATCGCTGTTTCTCGTTTCCTTACTGTTGTTGTTCATTGGGATCATCATCGGTGTGGTATTGAACTTTAAGCTGTCGAGAGCCTTCGGACACGGCGCAGGGTACGGTCTTGGACTCACCTTCTTTTACCCTATATTCCTTCTCATCCTCGCCTTCGGGAAATCCGAGTATGGCAAGCCTGAGAATAAGGATAAGGACGGCTCCGACGATAACGGTCAGATCAAGGAAAAACGCAGACCCAACAGCTTTAAAGACTTTCTCTACGATAAAAACGACATCATCGTGGTTCTGGTCATCATCGCAGTTGCCGGATTCGTCATCTATACCAGGATAGGCGCCATCATGGACTACCCACGCATACTTGCGGAGCAGGCTGCCGCCACTGAAACAGAGGAAACGACCGAAGAGACCTCTGCATCCGATGAATCTTTCACAGAAGACAGCGGGTCCAATGCTTCTGCGGCAGGCACTGTCAGCCTTACCATCACTGATTCCGACACCTCGGCGACAGTCTCCGAGAAGCTTCAAGAAGCGGGGCTCATTTCATCGGCCGACGAATTTCGAAGCTATATCAGCACCATGAACAAACAGAACTCTCTGCAATCAGGAACTTTCCAGATCCCATCCGGTTCCTCGGATGAAGAGATTTTAAATATTATCGCCAACTAATGTATATTTATAAAGGAGGCAACTTATGTCTTTAGTAACCACAAAGGATATGTTTCAAAAATCCTTAAAAAACGATTACGCCGTTGGCGCTTTTAACGTCAACAACATGGAGATCATCCAGGGCATCGTGGAAGCAGCACAGGAAGAAAATGCACCGCTGATCCTTCAAGTATCGGCAGGCGCCAGAAAGTACGCCAAGCCTGCTTATCTTACCAAGCTGGTGGAGGCCGCCATCCTGGATACGGGTCTGGACATTGCACTCCACCTGGATCATGGAGAGGATTTCGATATCTGCAAGAAATGCGTGGATGACGGTTTTACATCCGTCATGATCGACGGCTCCAAGCATCCTTTTGAAGAAAACATCAGACTTACCAAAGAAGTTGTGGAATATGCCCACAGCAAAGGCGTGTCCGTGGAAGCGGAACTTGGTAAGCTGGCAGGCATTGAGGACAACGTAAACGTAGACGCCAGAAACGCCACCTTCACCGATCCGGAAGAAGCTGCGGAATTCGTAGAGAAAACAGGTGTTGATTCCCTGGCTGTTGCCATCGGCACCAGCCACGGTGCATATAAGTTCAAGGGAGAGCCGTATCTGGATTTTGAGCGGCTGCAGGAAATCAACAAGCTGATACCCGATACACCGTTGGTTCTCCACGGTGCATCTACAGTATTACCGGAGTTCGTTGCCAAGTGCAATGAATACGGCGGAGACATCCCCGGCGCACAGGGCGTTCCCGAAGATATGATCAAAACAGCTGCCAAGTACGGCGTCTGCAAGGTGAATATCGATACGGACCTGAGACTTGCCATGACGGCGGAGATCAGAAAATATCTGGCAGAACATCCCGAAGATTTCGATCCGCGAAAGTATCTGGGTCCTGCCCGAGACGCAATAAAAGGCATGGTTCAGCACAAGATCAAAAACGTGCTCAACGCATCGGGAAAGCGATAAATCGCTACCTGCTCTGATAAAATCCCACCGAACACACAAATGCTCCGGAGACTTTCTAATTAAGAAGGTTTCCGGAGCATTTTTTCTATTTACTCGTTAGGTTCTGTACTTTATAGCTGATTCACTCCTTCGATCATGTCGTGCTTCAGTTTCCAGAGATCGTAGGACAAGTCCACATAATATGTCTGTGGGTTTTCAAAACGCTTCATCTCGTCCCACATGGCATCCAGCTGCTCAGCGCAGTACTTCTTGATCTCGTCGATGGAAGGACTTTCATAGACGCATTTTCCACCGTCAAAAATCTGCTGCCGCAGGTTTTTAGCATAGAAATTGTTGATCTTCTTCCGCTTCCATACTGCGTTAGGATCGAAAATCTCGTATCCATCTTTTTCCGGAATAGTCTC
>JAUNBU010000182.1 GCA_030526925.1 Bacillota bacterium
GCAACGGGCTGGCAGCATGGCTGATCCAGCGCAGGGCGGAAGCAGTGTCCATGGATTTTTGGAGCGTCCTCATCGATACCGTCATCACCTGCCTTTGCATCAGCGTCTTTGTATCCCTGTGCGAAAGTGTGGCGGCAAGAAGGTATCTGAGAACCGGAATTTTTGTAAAGAAAACAGCGACGGCTCGCACCATCGCTGCGTTTTTTGCCCGTTTTCCTCGGCAGCCCGTTTTGCTGGGACTTTCCATAGCGGCGCTGACCGTTGCGCCTGTCATAATTCTCATGGAAGCATTCTGTGTCCTTTGCGGCTTCACCACGCTCACCGTTGCGGACTATATGACGTATAAATCCCTGTGGGGCGGCTTGTTCGGCTCTTGTGTCTGCGCCCTGGTCCTCACCCGCCACCAGATCACCCGACCCGAAGCACCTGTGTATAAAGCAGAGAAGGGCATAAAAGCCATGCGGGAAATCAGCGAAGCAGCACAGAAAGATGGCATATCGGAAATGTCCCTGGAAGAAATCAATGCAGAGATTGACGCAGTAAGACAGGGCTAATCCGCGCGCATTTTTTTCATGAAGATGGCGATTGAGAGCGCTAGCAGTACGACAGCGTAGGCGATGGTCCACCACAAGTCAGGGAAGATGTCTTCGAAATTTCCCGCCAGGGCGGCTCTGCCTGCGTTGACCGCATGGATGAAGGGCAAAGCGTTGGCGATGGTTTCAAAGGCTCCGCCCACAAGCGACACATCAAACCAGGTGTCCGACAGCCACGCCGTCAGATTCGTCAGCAGCGCACCGCAAAGTCCGCCGACCTGCTTGTCGGTGAGCAGACTTCCGCAGATGAGACCGATGGCGATAAAAACGATGACGATTGGCAGTAAAACCAGGATCGCCATAAGAATATTCACCGTTATGGTCAGCTTGAAAATCAGAGCAAATGCGAAGCAAACTGCGACCTGTACCAGCGACATGGGCACCAGCGGCAGCGTATAAGCCGAAATAAAATCGGATGCCCTCATGGGTGATGCGAAAAGCCGCAGCATAAACGAGCTGCTTCTGTCCTTGGCGATCAACTGTCCCGAAAACAGGGAGACAAAGGAAAGCCCGAAGACGGCTATGCCCGGCGTCAGCTTGTTTATGTCGAACATTTCCACAGGAATGTTGCTCTGGATGGCCTGGAGCAGGGCTATCAAAACGACGGGAAAGCCGATGCCAAAGGCCAGGTTGATTTTGTCCCGCAGGATCTCTTTCGTATTTCGCGTGGCGAATGCCAGTGTCTTGGTCATTTGGTTGCCTCCAATCCCTCGTCTTCTGCGATGGCGATAAACGCACTTTCAAAATCCTTGGCGCCGGAGCGGTCGATCAGCTCCTGGGCAGTTCCCACAGCCTTTAGCCTGCCCTTTGCCATAATGGCGATCCTATCGGAAAGTGCTTCCGCCTCTTCCATGTAGTGGGTCGTCAAAATTATGGTGATGTTGCCCTTCAGACTTTCGATGGCGCGCCACAGCTGCCGCCGGGCGATGACATCCAATCCCAGAGTCGGTTCGTCGAGAAACAAAATCTCCGGCTGGGAAATCAGCGCCATGGCGATGCTCAGTCTTCGCTGCCACCCGCCCGACAAGGTTTTCGCCTTGCTGTTTGCGATTTCCTCCATGCCGAAACGCTGGATGATTTCATCGGCGTGAGCTTTGGCAGCGTGCTTCGGGTTGCCGTAAACGCCGCTCATCAGCTGTAGGTTTTCCCGCACCGTCAGGTTGGGAGCCACAGCGGTTTCCTGAGGTGATATGTTGATTTTTTCTTTTACTTTTTGGGTGTCGGTGGTGACGCTGTTGCCCAGGATGAAGGCGTCGCCTGCCGTTGGCTTGGAAAGGCAGGACAGCATCTTGATGGTTGTGGATTTGCCTGCGCCGTTGATGCCCAAAAGGGCAAGGAGTTCTCCTTGCTGAACGCTTAGGTCCAGGGCGTCTACGGCGGTCAGCGTTTTATACTTTTTCGTCAGTTGTTTTGTTTCGATGGCATACATATGGATCCCCTTTCTGCCGGTTGTTTTTGCTGGAGCAGCGACGTCTGCCGATGCTGGTTTTTTACCTTTTCTTTGGAGCTTTGCCCGCAGTCTTCGGCTCGCTGCTATCTTCTGCGGTCCTTGGAGCGCCGTTATCGTCTGCACCCTCCGGCTCGCCGCTTTCCTCGGCGTCTTCCGACCGTTCGCTTTCCGCATCCGAGACGGCCTTGATGTTTTCTGCAAAGACCTTTTCATTCTCCGGCGGTGTTTCAGGCGCCAGAGCTCCCGAGTTTCCCGACAGTACCGCATCAGCCAGCTTTGCCATCAGTCCCATACGCTCTATGGCGATCCCTTTGGTGGAGTCCGCCAGGATTATCACGTTATCGCCCGGCTCCAGCCCGAACATGTCCCGCACATCCTTGGGAATCACTATTTGCCCCTTGGGTCCGATTTTCGCCGTGCCCATATATCGCTGGGCATCCTTGTCGTTGCGCTTTATTTTCATTGCGTATCCTCCATTTCCGTTTACGTCGTCATGCGTGTCAGTTTCCATAAATTTTTTGCTGTCATATGCGGTGATACACGCATATCCTTTGCCCGACATATATATTTTTTCGTCATATGTTTGGCACGCACACATGCGGCGGGTTCTAAAAGTATTACTTGTATAACTTATAACACTTTTTGCCCCGGTTGTCAAGGGCGCCCCTGAAAAAAGCCTGCCGCCCACCTCGGCAGCCGCACTTTCACGGCAGCTTCATATTCGCTTAATTTTCTCGGCGGCCATTGTAAAAAACATGTAAAATCTGCATATACTATGTTGACGGGGCGGGGCTTCCCGTATTACCGTGATTAAAACGCCGATGCATTATATGCCCCCACGGAGGCACAGACCGGAAACAGGAGCCGGCATCGAAGAACGGCAACAAAAGAAGGGAACAGGGATAAATATGGACAGAACGACAACCGACGGCAGCACTAAAACTCACAGCAAAACCGCCGCCTACCAAAAATCAGAAGCGCACCCGGAAACACGGTCAGAAACGCACCCGGAAGCGCACTCGGAAACACGGTCAGAAATGCGAAACGCCATGGTGGTCGTCAAAGGTACCATAATCGGCGGCACTATGCTGGTGCCCGGCGTCAGCGGCGGCTCCATGGCGATCATTCTGGGCATCTACGACAAGCTGATCACCTCCGTCAGCTCCTTCGGCAAACACAAACTGGAAAGCTTCCTCTTCCTGCTCCTTTTCGTGGCAGGCGGCTTTCTCGGCATCTTCCTCTTTTCACGCCCCATCCTTTACATGATCCAGCAGTACCCCATGCCAATGCTCTACTTCTTTCTCGGCGCCGTAGCCGGCGGCATCCCGCTGATCCTCCGCAAAGCACAGGTCCGAAGCTTTTCCTTTCGCGGGCTTGGCTACGTGATGCTGGGCGTTATCATCGTCGCAGCCCTTTCCATGATCCCCATGGAAAGCTCACAAAGTCGCCTTGAGACGGGGCTTCTCGGCATTTTCCTGCTGATGCTGGCAGGCTTTATCGCCGCCATCGCCCTGGTACTGCCGGGCATCAGCGTCTCATACCTGCTTCTCATCGCCGGACTTTACGACGAGACCATGCAGGCCATCAGCCAATTTTACATGCCGTTCCTTATTCCTCTGGGCATCGGTCTGCTCCTGGGCATTCTGCTGACCACTCGGCTCCTGGAAAAGGCAATGCTGGCTTATCCGCAGCCCACGTATCTGATGATCCTCGGCTTCGTGCTGGGCTCGCTCATCGAAGTTTTTCCCGGCGTGCCCTCCGGCTGGCAGATTTTGCTCTGCATTGTGACCATGTTCGCCGGATTCGCCGCCATCATGTGGCTCTCCCGCAAAGAAGGCTGACCGGCAAAAAATGCGATAAAACCAAAAACTCCGCATGAAAAGTGTAGGATTGGCGGATGCTTTGGCATCGTGCGC
>JAUNBU010000012.1:0-1632 GCA_030526925.1 Bacillota bacterium
AAATGAAGTCGATATTCTCCTGATTCAGCCCCAGATCGATGGCAAGCCCTGTCTGATGCTCGCTGTGGTCCGGCAGAGCCACGTACTTCCTGGTGAAAATCTCTCCGTTGTCACGGATAGATCCCGCATAGATCTGTTCCTGTTCCTTCCTGGTCCTGTATCCGCTGACCGGGATGATCTTCTCTCCGCTGCCGATGTTCTTGAAGATATACGACAGTACCGAGGCTGTTCGCTGCTCCAGCACCACCGGACGCCCTTCATACCGGGACACGTCCATAAACCGCCTTTCCGCCCCGTTGCCTGTCACCGGATGGTCTCTGTTTACCAAAATCAGATTCCCTTTGTGGATACCTCTATCCTGCAGCGTTATACCGGTCGCTGTACGGCCGATATGGTTCCTGCAGTTCGATTGTTTTACTTGCTTCATTTCCATCACCTGCGCCCTCCTTTCTCACGCTTTCCCGATCCTCTGCCTGTCCCTCTTCCAGACCCAGCTGTATCATCTGGTCTAGGATTTCCCCGAAGGACATGCCGATGCCGTAGAGCATCTTGGGATACCTGCTGCAATCGGTCATGCCGGGGATGGTGTTGATTTCGTTGAAGACGATCCTGCCGTCCGGCGTCAGGAACAGGTCCACTCTGGCAAAGCCCTTGCAGCCCAGTGCCTTGTAAATATCTGCCGCCGCCTGTTGCACCCGCTGTTCCATTGCCTTGCTGATGCGTGCCGGCATGTGGATGGTAGTATGGTCCTGGGTATACTTCTCCTCGTAGTCAAATATCACGTCCTCCAGTTGTATCTCATCCACCCGTCCGATAATCAACTGATTGTTTCCTAAAATGGAGCATCCCACTTCAAATCCCTCGATGTTCTCTTCGATGATGGCGCTGTCATCGTGCTCCAGCGCCGTCTTTACAGCTGCTTCCAGCTCTTCCTGCCTGTAAATCTTGCTGAGACCGAAGGAAGAGCCTGCCCGAACCGGCTTGACATAGAGGGGATATTGTAAGAGCCCGGCTTTTGCACGAATCTGTTCCGCCGACTCCCCTGCCTTTACAACTGCCGACTTGGGCACTTCTACTCCTGCCAGCTCCGCCAGCTTATGAGACTTGTCTTTATCCATGCCCAGCGCCGAAGAAAGGGTATCACAGCCTACAAGCGGTATGCCCGCCAGCTGGATCAGCCCCTGGACCATGCCGTCCTCCCCGCACTTTCCATGGAGAACAGGAAAGGCTGCATCGATCCGCTCGCAGTTGATAATGTCGCCGTAAAATTCCACGAATCCGTGGGTCTCCCGGTCGGGAGAAATGCAGGCGGAAACGCAGTTCTCTTTGTCTTCACACCAGCTGCCGTCCTTGATTTTCCCGTAGCTGCCGTTGTACCTGTACCATACGCCGTCTTCCGTGATGCCCAGCGGGATCACCTGATACTTCTGCTTGTCCAAATTGGAAATTACCGCATAGGCCGATTGAAGTGACACATCGTATTCCGTTGAACAGCCGCCGAAGAGCACGGCGATTTTCTTCTTTGTTTTCATTGTTTTTCTCCTGTTTCATTCTGAGACTACAGTTTTTCTCGTGAAAAAAGCACCTCTGCTTTGATATTATCCTATCAAAGTCAGAGGTGCGGTTCTTTCG
>JAUNBU010000012.1:1732-9760 GCA_030526925.1 Bacillota bacterium
AAAGACGATCTGCTCATTCTGACTTTCTGCAGTAATGCTTCCGCCGTGCAGCTCGACTATTTCCTTGGCGATGGCAAGTCCCAGACCTGCCCCGCCGCTGCGGCTGGTCCTCGCCGTATCCAGTCTGAAAAACTGTTCAAAGATACGTTCCAGCTTTTCCGGCGGTATGGTATTGCCCTGATTGGTAAACCTGATCCTCAGCCTTTCCTGCTGACTGTCTACGTTTACCTGTATCAATATCTCGCTGTCTTCAAAGCTGTAGTTGACAGCGTTTTTCAGCAGATTGTCAAAGACTCGCTCCATCTTATCTATATCCAGCCTGCACTGTATATCCGGCTCCGCTTCCAGCTTACAGGTCAGGTTTTTCTCTGCCAGCATGGGCTTGAATTCGAATATCAGCTGCTCCAGCAACCTTGTCAGATTGACCCTGCTTGGCTCCAGCGTCAGCGTGGATAAATTAAAGCGTGTGATTTCGAAGAATTCATTGATCAGATCTTCCAGCCGCTGCGCCTTATCCAGAGAAATCCCCAGGTACTTTTCCCTTAATTCAGGCGATATCTGCTGTTCATCTCGCAGCAGCGTCAGATAGCCGATCACCGAGGTCAGCGGCGTCTTTAGATCGTGGGCCAGATAGACGACCAGGTCGTTCTTTCTCTGCTCTGCTTCCCTGGCAGCCCGCTGGCTTCGCAGCAAGCTTCGCTTCATCTGGTTGACCTCTATCTCAAATTCGCGAAGAGGCGCTGAAAGACCGGTGATCTCTTCATCCTGCTGGTCATACACTTTTCTGGTGGCATCTGCCACCTCCTGCAAATATCTGAAAGGCTTTAACCAAAAACGTCCTACGATCAAAAGAACTCCCAAAAATATGTACAGTATAAAGAACAGCTCCCACCTTGCCTCGACCCATTTGGCAAACTGATAAACGGGTTCATACCCCTGCCAAACGACACTGCCGAAAACAAAAAACCGACAGAACCAATACAACAGTACCCCTGCCACAGGCAGCATTATCAGGAAAGCCACCATCTGCAAAAACAGCTTGACCGCAAGTCTTTTATATTGGATGGAAACTTCCAATCCCTTTTCTTCATTCTTCTTATTCTTCAACTTTGTACCCTACTCCCCACACGGTCTTGACGAACTTGGGCTTTCTGGCCGGCTCCTGCAGCTTTTCCCGCAGCCTGCCGATATGCGCCATCACCGTGTTATTATTATCCAGATACTTCTCTCCCCAGACCGCTTCAAAAAGCTCTTCGGAGGAAACCACCCTGCCCTTGTTGTCGCACAGATACCACAGGATAGCAAACTCGATGGGCGTCAGGGAAAGCGCCTTTCCATATAAAGTGCAGGTATGCATGTCCTTATCTATGACAAGTCCCCGGATGTCGTAACGGTTCTCCTCCTGCGCTGGCGAATCCTCCTCGCCGGAATGATTGTATTTCTTATAGCGGCGCAGCTGAGTTTTGACACGTGCCATCACCTCCAGCGGATTGAAAGGCTTGGTGATATAATCGTCCGCACCTAAGGTCAGCCCTGTGATCTTGTCCATGTCCTCCACCTTGGCGGTCAGCATGATGACAGGAAAAAAATAGCTTTCCCTGATCTTCTGACATATCTTAAATCCGTCCATTCCCGGCAGCATCACATCCAGAATCGCCAGATCAGGCGGCTCTTCCTCGATACACTCCATGGCCTCCAGCCCATCGTAAAATTTACGGACTGCAAAGCCCTCGTTTTCCAGATAGACCTGCAGCAGATCCGCAATGGCCTTCTCGTCGTCTACCACTAAAATCGTTTCCTTCATAATGTCACAGCTCCTTCTCCTCGCTGCCCCAAGCATATCATTTAAAAAGCGGCAGCGCAATGGCTCCCGCCCCATCTTTAGAAAATCGTAAGAATTTCATACATCATTTTAATGCGCCCGAAAGCGCAGACTTATCCTGGTGTACTTTCCGCGCTCAGAGTCAATGGAAAGCCTGATGTCCAGTCGGTTGCAAAGCTCCTTTACGATGTAAAGGCCCATGCCGGTGCTCTTTCCAAGTGCACGTCCGTTGGTTCCTGAAAAGCCTCGGTCCGTCACCCGTCCCACTTCATGGGAGGGAATCCCAATGCCGTTGTCTTCCACCGTGACAATTCCTTCCTTTGCCGTCATCTTCACGTGGCATCCGGGACAGTATTTGCCGCAGTTGATCAGCAGCTGCTTCAGGATAAACAGGACCGACTTGCCATCGGTATGGACCTTAAAATCTCCATGGGTCTCAATGCTTACTCCTGCCGCGATCAGCAGCTCCATCTGGCTCTTTACCGCCTCCTCCATTATCTCCGAAATTTGGACTTGCCTGATCTGCAGATCCTTTTCCGCCGTCCGCATCCTGGCGTAGTAGAGGATGTTTTCCGTCAGGTTGTCCGCCCGCTTCAGCTCCCGCCGCAGCTTTCGCACATCGGCGTCGTTATCAAGTATCAATGAACAGGCAGTCAGCGGCGTCTTGATCTCATGGATCCAGTTTTCCACGTAATCCTGATAGCCTTCCTGCTCTCGCCTGGCGTCCTCCACCGCACCGATGGCGGAGCGTGAAATGGTCTTCATTATTTCAAAATATCGCCGTTCTGTCCCGCCGGCAGGCTCCGGCACCACTTCTCCCAGCAGATATTTTTCTTCCAGCTGGTCGATGATCTTTTCCAGCCTTTTCAGCTTACTGCTTTCCTGCACATATGAAACCGCCAACCAGCACAGGATCAGCAGCAGCGCCAGCAGCCCCGTCATAAAAACCATCTGCCAGCTGTTTCCCGCGACTTTCAAGAGTATGCCCGCCAATACCATGCCTATCCCCAGAAAACACAATGTCACGGCTTTTGATGAGATGAATTCTCGCATCTTCATAGCCTGTATCCCACCCCTCTCACGGTGCGTATGTATCCTTCCGCCCCCAGGCTTTTCAGCTTTTCCCGCAGACGGCTGATGTTGACATACAGAGTATTTTCATCGATATAAAGGCTGTTGTTCCACAGCTCTTCTATGATTTCCTCCCTGCTGCAAAGGTCTTTTTTCATCAGGCAACAGAGGATACGTGTCTCGTTCTTCGTCAGCTCCGTGCTCTTTCCTGCGAAGGAAACGGTCATATCGGAAAGGTTCAACGTCAGCTCTCCTGATGTCATGACGGAGCTGTCCTTTCGCTTTAGGAGTCTTGCGATCCGCGCCAGCAGCACCGAAGAATTGTAGGGCTTGCGGATATAGTCGTCTGCGCCTACGCCAAAACCGAGGATCTCGTCCTCGGCTTTGTCCCTTGCTGTGAGAAAGATCACCGGCACATCCGACTGCTCCCGCAGCTTGCGGCATATCTCGTATCCGCTCTCTCCCGGCAGATTGATATCCAGCAGCGCCAGATCGCAGGGCGGCTGACTGACCGTAGTGTATCCGTTGGCGGTAAGCAGCGTTGCCAGCTCCCGCCTGATGCTTTCATCGTCTTCTATAAGTAAAATCCGTTCCATTGGCATCCTGCCCTCCTGCTGTCATTATGACCGATTCGCCGGCGAATTGCAACCGTTCCGTGGGACGCTGGCGAAATCCGGCGCTGCGCATCAGCTCACCTTTTACCGGTGGATCACGTTCCTCTTGGAAATCAGATATGTGGCTGTGAAATACAGGGCGTAGATCACTACCACCGATACCGTGATGATAGTTGAAATCAGATAGACCTCTCCGATGCCTTCCATGATCCCTACCTGCTTCATCATGTCTCCGCACAGATATGCCACAGGGAAGCTGAGGAGCGTCGGCAGAATGAAAGGCAGGAAGAAAAAGCTGAATATCTGCCGGAACAAGGTCTTTTTCTGTTCTTTCTCATCTGTCCCCAACTGGGACAGCAGCCTGTATCTGTGTCTGTCATCCGAAAGTCCCGAGAGTGTCTTGAGCGCCAGGATAGCTATTGCCATGAACACGAAGACGAGAGCAATGTACAGAGCCCCGATGATCAGGATCGCCATAAACTGATTTCGCTCTGCGATTATGGCAGCCTTTACGTCGTAATCACACATCTCTATATTCACCGGACCTGAGCCGTAATCGGCGACCCCGTAATATCTCAGTTCCTCCTGCATCGCCATCCCATCGTAGGAATCGTCTTCCAGATCGTAGGCGATATTCTCATATTCAACCGGCAGCCCCTCAACCGCTTCATCGGGAACGACAGCCAGCAGATATTCGGAGATCAGCCTGGCATAGTCCTCCGTTATGGTCCCGCCGTAGGCATAGGTTTTTCCTCCGAGTCCTAGCTCCGCCCCGGTAAAATCCATCTCTCCCACCTGGGAAGCTCCCGGAATGATCTGAAATCCGTCGCCCACGTCAACAGGCTCATGCCCCAGCGCCTCCCACAGTCTGTTGAAGTCGCTCTGGGATATTACCATATCCGTCACTCCTTCATAGCGCTCTCCTGTCCATGGCGTATAGGCTCTGAGCACGTCATCTCCCGTATCATAGGCCTTAAATTCTATTTTTTCCTTGATCCCGGAATATTCCTCCATGATGGCTTCGCCTTCTTCTATGGTTATAGGGCTTTTGACGTCGTTTTCCACATATCCCTGATCACTGGGCTCGAAGCCGTTGAGCATCACATCGAAGGGACAGGAAATCTCAATAGCTTCTCGTTCGCTGACCTTCATGGTAAAGGACACATTGGCTCCGATGATGGCAAAACCGATGAGAAAGGACAGCACCCCTGCCAGAATGGAGTTGGAGTTCAGCTTTCCCGAAAGCTGCCGCAGTGTAAAGGTGTTGGTCCCCCTGCTGCAAAGGGTTCTGTTCTTCAGCAGCATGTTGGCAATGCTTCGCGCCAGGGCGATATGAAACATCACGAGACCTATGGCAAGGAGCGGGATGCTTGCCAGCATTCCCATTCCTCTTCCGTCGTTTTCAACCGTATCCGCCACAGATATCCTGAATATGACAAGGCTTACTGCCATGACAGCCAGCGCCAGCAGCATCACCACAAACCAGAAAACAGGATGCTTCACTGCTCTTTCCACCTTCCTGGCGCCGTGGATCAGGTCGTAGATTTTGACCCGTCTCAGATAGATCGCCGAGGTGACGGAGGATAGCACGAACATGGCTACCACCAATATGACAGTCAGCATCAATCCTTTCAGGGAATATGCCGCAAAGTCGATAGGCGCTCCCATAAGCCTGGTCATGACCGCCATCATGCCCTGATACATAAACAAGCCCAGCAGTATCCCCACCGTCAGCGCCGCCGCGCACATGAGCATGGTTTCCGTGACGAATATGGAAAGGATATTGCGCCTGGTCATGCCCAGGGTCAGGTACATGCCGAACTCCCGCTTTCGCAGCCTCAGCATAAAGGATGTGGCATAGCCAAGGACAAATGCCACGATGCAGGCTACAAACACGGTCAGAAATATCAGAAGGCCCCGGAGGCTTTGCTCGCTCTCCGCATTCTGCTGCATCTGCTCGCTGAAGATCACGTTGTTGATGGCGAACATGAAGGCTACCGTCAATGAAACGGTGATGAAATAGATCAGGTAATTCCCCAGCTGTCTTTTCACGTTTCTTCTTGCCAGCTTAGTGAACATCCACATCACCCCCAAGGCCTGCCATGACCGACAGTATCTCCCGGTACATGGTCTGCCTGTCCCTGTCGCCCCGGTTCAGCTCGCTCCAGATCCTGCCATCCTTCAGAAACAGTATTCTCTCCGCATAGGAGCCTACCACCGCATCATGGGTCACCATGAGGATGGTGGACTTAAGGTCACGGTTGAGCATTTCAAAGGTCTGCATCAGGATGCGGGAGTTTCTGGAATCCAATGCTCCCGTCGGTTCATCGGCAAGCACCAGCGCCGGATTGGTGATGATAGCTCTGGCACAGGCGATTCTTTGGCGTTCTCCGCCGGAAAGCTCATAGGGAAATTTGTCAAGCTGCTCCCTGACGCCCAGAACGCCCGTCACCTTTGCCACTAAAGCATTGGTCTTGGCCAGGCTGGTCCGCTTCAGGTTCAGCGGCAGTGCGATATTTTCTCCCACCGTCAGCGTATCCAGTAAATTATATTCCTGGAAAATGAACCCCAGCTTATCTCGGCGGAATTTGGACAGCTGGCTTTCCTTCATGTCTGCCAGGCTCTTTCCCTCTACAAAAATGTTTCCGGCGCTCACCCTGTCGATGGTGGAGATCACGTTGAGCAAGGTGCTCTTGCCGGAGCCGGATGCACCCATAATGGCGGTGAATTCTCCATTCCCCACCGTAAAGGAAATGCCGTCCAGCGCCTTGGTCACCACGCTGCCGCTGCCGTAATATTTTGTTACATTCTCGACCTTTAAAATTTCATCCATATCGAAACTCCTTATTCATCCTCATTTTACTACAAAAAACTGAAAATACCGATCTTTCGCCTTGATTTTACTACGAAAAATCGGTATTTGTTCTAACGTCTCCATGGAGATTTCCTTACAGTTTCGTAAGGTACGCAGCTGGCCGCCTGCCCGTTCCTATCGGTGATAGAACTCCTCCACGGTCTTAAAGAACGCATCGATGTTTTCCCACTTGGCTGCCGGAGGAATGTCGCATCCTGAGGAGATGACAAAGTTTGGATGGTCTGCGCACCGTTCCAAAAGCTCTCTTACAGCCTCAGCCATGGATTCGGGCGTTCCGTTGGTAAACTGCTGGGCAGGATCGATGTTGCCCATGACGATAACATCTTCCGGGAATTGCTCCAGCATGGCTTTCATATCGATGGCATTGCCAAAATGGTAGGCATCGCAGCCGGTCCGCAGGATGGAATCGGTCATTTTCAGCGTCGAATTGCCGCAGTTGTGATAGATAACCAGAAACTCTTCGGACTTCAAGGCCTCTGCGATTTCCTTTACATAAGGCTCTGAGAACTTTTCCGCAAGCCTTGGGGATAGCATACCTGTCAGCGGCTCCGCCATGACGATGCCGTTGGCGCCCATGTCCTTGTACGCCTTTGCATAGGAAATGAGAAAAGCAGTCGCCTTCTTAAGCACCGTGTGCAGCAGCTCCGGCTTTTTCTTGCAGTACAGCATGGCCTTGTTCACGTCCACCAGCCTGCCTGCCAGGGAAAAAGGACCGATGACCCCGGCAAACACAGGCCTGTCGTCGATCAACGTCAGCGCTTCTCTCATCCCGTCCAGATAGATGCCGATCCTACCGCTTTCCAAAGTCGGCACTTGCAGCTTCTCGGCTCCCTCCAGACCCTCCACAAGCGTCCCCACGACGGTAGGCACCTCGATGTCGGAGGTTTTGATGTCTGCGCCGAAGGCCTCCGCCTCCAGGGACAGATCCATGAAGCTGACGGATGCGAGGGAGTCTACCCTGTCCGCCACTGCCTTCATGCCCTTTGCCTGCCTCCCGCTGTCGGAGATAAGTTCCTTTACGCTGATCCCCATCAGCTGAACACATGGAAAGGAAAGCACCGGCATAGGCTTCTTTATGGGGCTGGCTTTTATATCTTCCAGCCATCGTTTCATGTTCATTCTTTCGCTCCTTTTTCTTACAGCTTAGCTCCGGCTTCTTCTATGATCTCCCGCACCAGCTTTTCCGTGTTGCTGTCCACAGGAGAGATCGGCTCTTCTGATAAGATCTTCTCCACCTTTTCGTGGGCATAATGGTAAATGTCCTTGGAGCCTGCTTCAGCCCAGGAATCGTAGCTGTCTCCCGGAATCAGCTTGGAATTATAGAACTCCTGGGAACGGAATGCTTTCCTGGTGGATTTTTGCTTGAGGAAATGTCCGCCCTGGGCTACCTCCTTGATGTCCTGGAAGTAATCCTTTTCCTGGCATACGTCGATTCCCTGATGCATACGCATACAGTGGTTGTAGATTTCTTCATCTACTATCATCTGCTCCAGGGAAAGGGTCATGCTGCCTTCAATGAGGCCTATCCCCTGTATGATATCTGCACCGGTCAAAGTCAGCGGCAAGGTGGTCAGAGTCTTTTCCATGACTGCCTGGGCTCCCAGCCCGTTGGCATCGGAAAGACAGCCTGCCGCCATAGTAGGCAG
>JAUNBU010000012.1:9860-13385 GCA_030526925.1 Bacillota bacterium
CCTGGGCTCCCAGCCCGTTGGCATCGGAAAGACAGCCTGCCGCCATAGTAGGCAGTCCGTAGAATTTGCCCAGCTGCACCATGGCTGCCATCATCAGTTCCGTTTCCACTGCGCCTTCCATGAAGGCTCCGCTTCTCAGGTTTATCCTCCCCAGCGCCGCACCGTAGATCAACGGCGTTCCCGGCGTGGTCAGCTGGAAGATCACCAGCGAGCTGAGGCTTTCCGCATTGGCAAGTGCCACGTTGGAATAAAGGCTGGCAGGACCTGTGCTGCCGCAGGCGGGCATGGGATACATGAGCACCGGGATGTGATACTTGGTCCCTGCCATGGTGCCCTCCAGCATCTCCTTATCGTGGCAAAGTGGCGCTACCGTGCAGTAAGTCCCCGAATAGATTTTACGCTCCTTTACCGCCTCCTCGCTGCCTACGAAGGCCTTGCAAAGTTCCAGTAAATATGGCAGTTCCCGGACGTTCTGGATCTCGTCTTGCAGGTGTTTGCCGCTTGCCAGCATGGATGTGGCACTGCTGATGACACCTGCCCCACCGCTTGGTGCGTCCGATGGCATGATGGATGACCACAGCACTTTGGCTGCCGGGATGGCATCGAATATTCTCCCAACGTCCGTCAGGTCCTGCAAAATTCCCAGCCTTCGCTTTCCTGTTTTAAAGTCGATGGTATTGGAGCCGCATCCGTCCATGTTGAGTACCGGATCGGTGGTCGGTAGCGGCAAGTCGAACTGCTTATTTCGTGCGCCCAGGGTGAATTCCTTAGGCGCCGTCTTGAGGGCATCCTTCACCATGCTTTCGCTGATGCACGCCACCTGGCGGTCATGATCTACCGCCGCCCCTGCCTTTTCCAACATGGAAATGGCTTTCTCGCTGGGTACCTTGACGCCCACTTCTTCCAATATCCTGATGCTGTCCTGGTGGATTTTTTTGATTTCTTCCGTGCTAAGCACGTTTCCTGTCATATACATTGCGTTTCTCCTATCTATCTGCTAGCTCATCAGCTGCTCTGCCAGCCGCACTGCGGCGATGGCATTGTCCGAATATCCGTCGGCTGTGATTTTTTCCGCCCACTCCTGATTGACCGGTGCACCACCGATCATCACCTTTACCTGGTCACGCAGTCCTTCTGTCTCCAGCAGCTTGATGATGCTTCCCTGCTCCTCCATGGTGGTGGTCAGCAGTGCGGAAAGTCCCAGGATGTCCGGCTTGATTTCCTTTACCTTGCTGATCACTTCTTCGTTGGGCACATCCGTTCCCAGATCGTACACTTCGAAGCCGGCAGCCGTCATCATGGCGCCTACGATAGTCTTACCTATGTCGTGCACATCTCCCTGGACAGTGACCAGGGCTATTTTAGCGGAAGCCGCTGCCTGTGCCTTCGGATCATTCTTCATGGCTTCGTCCAGCACCTCCAGGGCACACTTCATGGCGTCTGCCGAGCAGACCAGATCCGGCAGGAAATACTCTTCGTCCTCGTAGAGCTGTCCCGCTTCCTGGATGCCTGCCAGGAATCCTTCATCCATCACCTGCTGCAGATCCAGTCCTTCATTTAGCGCCTGCTCCGCCAGCTTTACCGCTTCTTCCTCATCGCCGTCCAATACAGCTTCCTTCATCAGTTCATATACTTCCATTTTTTTCTCCTTTTGCGTTTGCTTTTATGCAATTCCATTTCTCAAAATGAATTGTCTGATTTTTCAATTACCTTTATTTTAGTCAAGAAGCTTGGGCTACAGGGGTTATTTTTTATCGACAAAAGGGTAAATATATGATATTATACGGGTATGAATTATGTTGAATCTATCGGATACAAAAGCAGTGCCAAAGTCAAGGCGAAACTGGAAAGCATCGCCTACTATCCTTTCCACCTGCATCAAAAGGATTTTGAAATCATCTGCGTTCTCAACGGAATCGTAAAAATCTGCGACTCCGCTGCAACGTACACCCTTTCCTACGGAGATGTACATATCTTCAATCCCAATGATCCTCATAAGATAACCTCGGATGATCCGGGCAATATCGTATTGACCGTTCAATTGGAATGCGATTATTACAAACGTCATTTCAATGATTTGCAAAATGCCTATTTCATCTGCGACACCTTTGAAGACCGGGATCTTTATGCCGTGGACATCAAGCACCTGCGGTTTCAACTTGCGCGTCTTTATCGTCTTTACTGCCGCCCGAATTTTTCGGAGCTGCAGCTGGAATCCTATACTAAAGATCTGCTTTCCCTACTTCTGACCCAGTTCCAGCAATACGTCTACCGGGAAGACGAAGACAGGAAGGCCAACATCGTCCGCCTTCAAAATCTGGAGCATCTCTATAAGAATTACGACCGTATGTATCGTATTGTGGATTACGTTTTCGATCATTATGCAGAGCACATCACCCTGCAGCAGATCGCAGACATGGAGTATCTCAGCACCGCCCATCTTTCCAGGTACATCAAGGACACCCTGGGACTAACCTTCTCACAGCTTGTTTCCCTGACACGCTGCGAGGAAGCCTCCAGGCTGCTTTCCGCCACAAAAAAAACAGTAGACCAGATCGCTTCCCAGGTTGGATTCTCCAACCGAAAACATCTGGCCGTACAGTTCAAACGATGGTTCGACAAAACGCCGACCGAGTATCGTCAGGATATCTTAAAGGATCTGCGCTCTGACAGCCGCGTCAGCCTACAGCCCTTCGACTACAAATTCGCCAACGTGATCCTGGATCTGTATCTGGACGAATATTAAAGTTCCGGCTATTTGTCCGCCAAGTATTCCGCAATAGCCTCCTCTACGGTAGAATTGAGGGAACGGTGATTTGCCATGGAGTACATCGCTAGCTTCTTGTGAAGATGCGGCGCAACTCGAATGTTAAAACTGCCCTTATAAGTTTTCTCAGGTTCAATTCCTTCCTTTTCACAAAGCTGCAAATATTCTTCTACTGCATCTTCAAAATCTTTTTTTAATTCCTGTACACTTTCGCCTGCATAGGAAATCAGGCTTTTGATTCCCAAAACCTTCCCGTACAGAAGGTTGTCTTCCCGGGAATATTCCACGCTACCGTAATAATCTTTGTATTCCAAAAGGTTGTTCATATCAACCCCTCCACTCTGCCTTTTAGTCTTAATACTTTAGCTATATAATCACTCACATTCTTTATATTCAAAGACATCCTCCAATAGCTTTATGACGTCAAAACGCTCCTCACTCGCAGCCTTTTGAACAAGTTCGATCCATTTTTCGATTCTGTCCTCAAAATCGTCGCTATTCCAATGATACAACAGGGTATCCTTATCTGCAGCAAGAATGACAGCCTTTACTTTTTCTATATTATTGAATAATTGATAATATTTTTGAGGAACATCTTGATATGTTTTTTCGCCGATGTCGATGTCAGTTTTACCTCCTGCTGAAAAACTGTCTCTCATTGATGTGGAAACAACACCGTGATTAGCTACAAGCCAAAGTGTAAAACGTTCATACTTATTCGAACTTTTGCCGAATAATTCAGGAAACAAAGCAAACCC
>JAUNBU010000012.1:13395-22995 GCA_030526925.1 Bacillota bacterium
GTGCTATCATATCATTCTTCTCTTCCGAAGAAAGTGTTTTCCAAAGACGAATTTTGGGTGATACTGCAGTTTCCTCTTCATGCTCTTGTTCTTCTTCTCCATTGACCCACCACAAGGACTCTCCCGGTTTCAGTGTAGATCGAAAATACTTTATCACAGGCTTTATGGGATTTGATAATTTTCGCAAATCATTGTAGCTTATGTCCATCTTATCAAAAATCGTTTCGCCATCAGCTAAGTTCATGTCTATTTTATATCTTGGACTATGAGTTACTGCAATATCACATAAGCACTCTTCATATCTTCGGGTTTTAAATTCAACCGGCTCATGGAGTTTTCCAAACATGAAAAAAATATGTTCCACATCACTTACCCTAGTCCCTTCGGCAACGCTTCCACCAATCAAAGTCCATTTGTCATCTTTTGTAGATTTTACTTCAACTCCATAATATTTAGCAGCAACTATATCAGGAAATCTCTGTCCACTGACAATTTCTATAGTTCCTTCAAATTTGGTGCCATTAGCAGCAATATCTAATGCATTCTTGACTTCTATTTCTAATTTTTGAGCTCCCTTGGACAAATAGTATTCAGGATCCTTTTGTGCTAAATCATTCATTTCTTTGCAAGCATTGTTGCATAATGTTTCGAATTCATCCAAAGTAGTCTCTCGGTTTGTTGATATAATCATTTGCAGTCCTCCCCAAAATAAAGTTCCCAATTTTCCTCTAAACGTTTAGCTATATGGTACCCTAGCAATGGCGGCACTGCATTCCCTATGATTTTATACGCTTCAGAACCGGAAACAGATTTATTTCCGTTTTTTGCACTAATTACAAACTCATAATCATCAGGGAAAGTTTGTATTCTGGCACACTCTCTTACGCTTAGCCTCCTTTCACGCAATCCATCCTCTAGCTCATCATTGTACCTTCCTCCATGCTCTTTTGCCAAACGACGAAATTCTATATTTCCGTGATGTTCCGCTCTGATTGTCGGACCAATGCTATCCAAGCGAACTTCTTGCTGCCCTTGACAATGCTTTCCCATATATTTTGCTTTCGAATACCTTTGATGACTTGCATCCCTTGAGTTTTCTGGTTCTTCCAGCCCTACCAATGCATCTTTCACTGTCACATATTTTTTAAGTTCATTTGTTTCTACTTCATTCCGTAAGTAATGTGTTTTCTGTGGATATGGTGTATACTCCAAGGGTAATTCCTCTTTTGATAATTCCTTTAAGGCTTTCGGCAATAGCTCCGATTTTTTAAAACCGAAAAAAATTACTCTTTCACGCCCTTGCGGGACACCGTAACACGCAGCATTCAATACTTTTGCAGGTACAACAAGATACCCACCACTACAAACAGATGCAAAATCCCGTTCTATTATATCTTTTGCATCATTAAGGTTCGTCAGGCCCTTTACATTTTCTGCAACAAAAACTTTAGGCTTTACTATCCCAATAACTTCTCGCATCCACATATATAACTGCCCTCTATTCTCTACAGTTGGGCTTTCTCTATCAATTTTTTTGCCATCATGCCCATTGCTTGATTGAAATCCCATTCGTTTCCCAGCAACTGAAAAATCCTGACACGGGAAACCTCCAATCAATACATCGGCTTTGGCAGGAAATATATTTATCCCATTCTCTCTCTGTAACTTTACCAAATCTACAATACTGTCAAGGTAAAAGCTTCTTGGATCGATCTTACGTTTACTGAAATAATTCACCCATGCAGCTTTTGCTTCGGGTTTTATATCATTCGCAAATATTGTATGAAATCTAGTTTTCCCGAGCTTAACCCAATAATCATCAACATCACTGATGTCCCAATTTTGGCTTATCGCTAAGTTGATTGACTTTCTCAGAACGTTAAAATCACCTTCAAACCCAAGATCAATTCCGCCACATCCTGAAAACAAAGATAGTAGTGTTAAAGTTTTCTTTGGTTTAATTTTTTTCTGGCTTGCAGTCATCTTTTCAGGTTCTTTTGCATTAAAGGGAATCAACCAAATTCCGCCTTGCTTGACAGCTCCAGAAACTCTTTGCTGATTGCACAACACCCGAACCCGCCTAGGCGTTAATTGCCATTTTTCTGCAGCCTCTGCAACAGAAATGTATTCACCCATGTAGATCTCCTCTCTTAATGCAATTTTTTTCATTATTGCAAATTTTTTCAATAGGTGTTTGTTTAGCTCGTCTGCCTCTTCTTTTATTATACAAAAAACTAGGACGGCCTGCAACTGTTTTTTGGTTGCAAGCCGTCCGTAATCTTTTTCTCTGTCCCCTATTTCTCTCCCTGGTAAAGCCCGTAGGCTTTGCTGACAGGCTGGACGAACATGACGCCGTTGCCGTGATCCTCCAGCTTCATCTTCTCGTGGACTGCCTGAGAAATGGCTTCTGTCTTTTCCTTTTCTACCAGCATCATGAGGATCTCCTTCTCCGGCTCGATATCCATCATAAAAAACCTGCTGGTCTCGTTCCTGCCTGCGCCCCTGGCGTTGATGATGGTCCCGCCGACCGCTCCCGCCGACTGAGCCGCCTCCAGAGCCTCTTCTGCATTTCCTTTATTCACAACGATGGTGATCGCATCATACATGTTATCCGCCTCCTCTCCTTCCAACGGAAGATCTTCTTTATGGGTCCCGCCTGTAAAACTGTGGGCAGGTAAGCTGAACGTGATGCCGTGATTATACTTCTTCAGGGTCAGCTCCTCGTCCAGCAGCTTCATCAGCCTGAACGCATATCCCCGCTCTGCCACCATGATCAGCACTTCTTTTTCCGACTGGCTCAGCTCAAACAAATTGAGCCAAAAGCTCTTCGCCGTTCCTGTGCCAAAGCAAATGGTTCCGCCGAAGATCCCATGATTTCTGGCAAATCTCAATACCCAACTGGCGAGCCCGTGATGTCCTATGAAATAAACACATTCAAACTGCTTCATTTGCCACCTCTCCTTCTTCCCATTCTGCCGGATCCTCAGCTTCGCCTTCCGCAGCATTTGTCCTCGCCGATTTGATCTTAAAGATCAATCCCAGCACTTGTAATGCGATGATCGGGGTCAGCGCAACCATGGATATGACACCGAAGCCTTCTACCAGCACATCTGCACCTTCCATGGCCTCCGAAGCTCCCTGCGTAAAGCTGAGAATAAACGTAGCCGTCATAGGTCCCGACGCAACTCCTCCCGAATCAAAGGCGATACCCACAAACAGCTTTGGCACAAAGTACATCAGCCCAATGGCGATGATATAGCCCGGAAGCAGGTAGTGCCATAATAACAGCTCCGGTATTATGATCCTGATCACAGACAGCGCCACAGCGCACCCAACCCCTATGGAAAGTGCACCCAGCACGTAGCTGCGCTTCACATAGCCTGCCGTAACCGTTTCTATCTGGTGGGTCAGAACGTGGACAGCCGGCTCAGCCAAGATCGTCAGAAGCCCGACGACAAATCCAATTGCCACCAGCAGCGCATTGCTGTAATTCTGCGCAAGACTATGCCCGATATATCTGCCTGCATCCAGGAATCCCGCATTGACCCCTGTCAGGAAGATCGTCAGCCCCAGCCAATTGTAGAACAGCCCCATGCAGATCCGCTTCAGCTGTTTTCTTTCCTTCTTAAAGATGAAGAAATTACAAACCAGGAAGATGACCAGGATCGGACAAACCGCCAGCGCCGATTCCATTGCAAGTATCGGGAATTCTTCGATAAACGGATGGAGCAGAGAGCCTCCCAGATCTTCGCTGAGATCGATGCTACCCTTGATCTCATCCATGTCGAAGATGATACTCATGATCATCACCGAAATAATGGCTCCCGTGGATGCTATAGCTACCAACCCGAAACTGTCCTTTTCCGAAGCTTTGGAATCCTTTCGCATGGCAGAAACACCGATGGCAAGCGCCATGATAAACGGCACCGTCATAGCCCCCGTCGTCGCACCCGACGCATCAAAGGAAATGGCAAGGAACTCCTTGGACGTGAAGATGGCAAGCCCGAAGATTATCAGGTAA
The DNA here is from genome assembly GCA_030526925.1 of Bacillota bacterium. Taxonomy (GTDB): domain Bacteria; phylum Bacillota; class Clostridia; order Peptostreptococcales; family Anaerovoracaceae; genus Lentihominibacter. The sequence goes on from JAUNBU010000012.1 coordinate 17,417, forward strand.
AGCACTGTCAGCATCTTGTAGAGAGGAATCCCCTTGACGATCCTTCCAAGTCCCATGCTCAGCATGACGGCGATCCCGATGGATACCACCACCACGATGCTCATCTTGGCAATAATGCCGCCGGTCACGCCATCCACCTGATCCGCCAGAATATGCAGATCCGGCTCCGCCACGGAAATGAAGAACCCCAGCGCCAGCCCGGCAAGCAGTACCACGATCAGTTTATTGGATTTGGCAAGGGTGGACCCCATCAGATTTCCTATAGGTGTGATTCCCAGGTCGACGCCCAGTAAAAATACCGCCAACCCGATGATAATACAGATGGCACCCAGAAGAAATCTGACAGTCATGCTGCCCGACATAGGCGTAAGGGTAAAGCTCAGAATCAGAACGATAATAGTTATGGGAATAACGGAAACAAAGACCTCTTTGATCTTTTCAAACAATACATTCAAACGCAATCACCTCTCTTTATATATATGAAGGGAAGTATCTAATTGTGAGAATATTATAACACAATTTCATTGCGTCGGCAAGTTTATTATAAAAATTAAGCAACTTTGTACAAGTCTGCTATATTCTGATCAATACCAGTCCACCCTTTTCTTCCTCCTGTGTATCCCACAGCCTGTCCAGAGACAGCCAGTGAGCTTTACCGTAGGTAGCCACCTTTATGTAAAATCCATCTTCTCTCTCGTCGTAGCCGTTTACTAAAAACCAGTGCCATTCGAAGAAGTTGAAAGCGTTATCGTGGTGCTTCAACATCAAATAAGGTATGGGGATATCAATATCTATCTGCTTTCTGATGGCTTCGCGGGCTTCCGCCAGAGGCCTGCTTCCCTCAAAGCCCTCCATGGAAAGGCTCCTAACGCCGCTGTCTTCAAAGTAGGACATGGCTCCGTGGATATAGGTAGGCAGATCCTTGATCCCCGTATTTCGCGGTCTGAGATACAGCTTCATGGACATGGCGAACTTCACGTATTCTTTTTTCGTCAAGGTCGCCGGGTCAACAGGACAGAGTTCCTTCATGTCATGATACAGCGCCAGATAAATGCAGGTATCGCAGTTGGTCAATGCGCCACAGCCTCCTATGTGCATCCAGGGATCCTTCATCCACCGCTGGCTGCCGCCGTAAGCGTTACCTATCTGAAAATATTGCAGTTCTTTTTTTGCTCCCATGGTTTCCCGCATCCTTTCCGGTTATCCTTTTATCCTTGTTGCGATTTTTATGATGCAAGGAAAGTATATCAAATCTCAGGACAAAGTACAATCATGAGAACTCCGATCTACACTACTTTATTTACCTTTTTTCATCTGCCTGTTGACAACGGTGGGAAAGACCTCTATAATTAAATAGTCCGAAATCAGACGTTTTGATATTCTCTCCGATTTGTACTCAATTGCCATGATTTTTAACAGAAAGGCCCGACTACCATGAAGGAAAAAACAAGTGAAAATATAAACGAAAAGCCAATTGCTGCTTCCCGCAACAATTCCCTTGAAACCTACTACGCTATTTCCAAGGAATACGACAAGCTGTGGGTCACCTTCGCCAAGTCATGCGGCTTATCTCCCGCAGAATGCGGCGTACTCTTTTCCCTGCGGGAAGGGCTCAACACGCAGTCCGAAATCTGCGAGGAGCTTAGTATGGCGAAGCAGACAGCAAATTCTGCTATCAAAAAACTGACCGATAAAGGTTTGATCCTGTTGGAAGCTTCAAAGGACGATATGCGCGCCAAAAGGATCACCTTTACCCAAGCCGGGGAAGCCTTCGCTGTAAGAAACATCGATGCCATCAATGCCGTAGAAGAAGGGATCTGGGCGAAGATGACCGCCGAGGAAAAAGAATCGCTGATCCGCATCTCACAAAAATACAACCGATTATTCAAGCAAGCGTTAGAGGAATTTTTAAACAATGGACATTAAATTATCGGATCACTTCACATACAAACGCCTTCTGCGATTCGTCATGCCGTCTATCGCTATGATGATCTGCCTGTCGGTATACGGCATCGTCGATGGGCTGTTCGTTTCCAATTTCGTCGGCAAGACGCCCTTCGCAGCCATCAACCTGATCATGCCTTTTATCATGGTCCTTGGCGCCCTGGGCTTTATGGTAGGCACCGGCGGCAGCGCCATCGTCGCCAAGACTCTAGGCGAAGGCGACGAGAAAAAGGCACACCGGTACTTTTCCATGATGGTATATATCACTATCATAGGCGGAATCCTGTTTGCTCTGGTGGGCTTTGTTCTCATGCGCCCGATTTCTATACTTCTGGGCGCTACCGATGGGATGCTGGAGCACTGCGTTCTCTATGGGCAGATCAGCATGATTTCCCTTCCTGCCTTCATGCTGCAGAACGTGTTTCAGAGCTTTTTTATCACCGCAGAAAAGCCCCATCTGGGCTTCATCGTCACCGTGGCATGCGGGCTGACCAATGTGGCGCTGGACTTCCTCTTTATCGTCGTATTTGAATGGGGTATCGCCGGTGCGGCGCTGGCTACTGCTGCCAGCGAATTTGTGGGTGGTATCGTGCCCATCGTTTATTTCGCACGCAAAAACAGCAGCATCCTCAAGCTGGTCGGCTTCAATTTTAATGGACGGATCCTAGGTAAAACCTGCGTCAACGGCTCTTCGGAGCTGATGAGCAACATCTCCATGTCCATCGTTACCATGCTGTATAACTTCCAGCTGATGCGCTTCGCCGGAGAAAACGGCGTCGCTGCCTTCGGCGTCATGATGTATGCCAATTTCATCTTTATGGCTATCTTCTTCGGCTACTCCATCGGGGTCGCACCTCTCATCGGGTATAACTACGGAGCCCGGAATCACGATGAGCAAAAGAACCTCTTTGCAAAGAGCATGAAGCTGCTGGGGATCAGCGGCATTGGTCTTGCGGGGCTTTCTATTATTCTCGCCGGTCCCCTTGCCGCCATCTTCGTGGGCTACGATGCGGAGCTGTTTGAATTGACACGCCACGGAATGAGACTCTACGCAGTCTGCTTCATTCTGGTAGGCTTCAACGTGTTCGCATCATCATATTTCACCGCCCTCAACAACGGTCTTATCTCCGCTGCCATTTCCTTTATCCGAGCGCTGATCTTCAAAACGGCAGCCGTTATGATCCTGCCTATCTTCTGGGGACTGGACGGCGTTTGGCTGTCTGCCATCGCTGCGGAGATCTTAGCCATAATAATGGTTATCGCCTTCCTGGCAAAGTTCAGGAAAAGGTATCATTATCTGTAGACTTCTGTCGGTGGCAAATGGATTTTGCAGCAAATCTTTTGACAGAATTTTCAAAATTTACTTGAATAATCTTTTCAGTGTTATATAATTAAGGTGTTATCACTATATTTACTATACACTGAAAGGAGATGGAAGTATGAAGAAAAATCGTTTATGCATCATCGCTGCGCTTGTTTTGGCGCTTGTCATGTGCCTTGGAGGCTGCGGCGGCGGTGACTCTGAAAGCGAAGCCCCTGCCTTTTCCATGGCCGATGACGTACAGAAATACGTAGAAGCCGTGGACATGGAGTATGCCTATGATCTGACCGAGACCCTGGCATACGATGAAGAATATTGGGACAACGAGCTGGGTTGGAGGACCGCAGGCTCCGATGCCGAGCACAGATGCGCTGACTTCCTGGTGAGCGAAATGGAGAAGATCGGGCTTACGGAAGTGGAAAAGGTAGGCGTTACCGTTGACAAGTTCCAGTTCAACGATTCCAGCCTTACCATCGCCAACACGAAGATCGATTTGATGCCGGCCTCTTATCAGTGCAGCGGTACTGATGCAGACGGTATCACCGCAGAGATCGTAAACTGCGGGCAGGGCCTGGAAGCGAACTATGAAGGCAAAGATGTTACGGGCAAAATCGTCCTGGTGAGAGTCGACCAATCCAACATCGCATGGATCGACAGCTATATCAGAATGGCGCATGAAAAAGGCGCAGCCGCAGTTGTCTCCTATTCAACCAGCGGTTACGGTGAGCTGAATAAGGATACCATCAACGTGCAGGACGTCTGCTGTGACGACCTTCTGCCGACAGTTGCCATCAGCGCCAATCAGGCCAGCAAAATAAAGAAAGCTATCAAGAACGGCAACAATCAGGCCACCCTGATGGTTGATACCGTCCTCGAAGAGAGAGGCGGAACTTCATACAATGTTGTAGGAAAAATCAAAGGTAAATCCTCCGACCAGCAGATCATGATCGCAGGACACTACGATAAGTACTGGTACGGTTTCCAGGATGACTCTGCTGCCATCGCTCTGGACTTTGCAGTTGCCAAGGCAATGATCGATTCAGGCTATACTCCTGAAAACGATATCGTCGTAGTGGCACACGGTTCCGAAGAATGGGGCGTTTCCAACAGCCAGTTTGACTGGACCACAGGTGCGTGGGAAATGATCTCCGAAGCACACCCTGAATGGGCAGGCAAAACTCTGGCTATGCTCAACTGCGAGCTTCCTGCCATCGAAAGTGAGACTCTGCAGGCGGCTGCAGTTCCTGAATTCAGGGCTCTCATCGCCAAACTGGTAAACGACACCGGACTTGTTACGACAGCGGAAGGCGTTACCTTCGAAGCGGAAACCACCGATGCCACTAATATGGAAGACGGTGTGTCCTACAGATGGCATGGCGTTCCGTACTTTGTCAACGGATTTGAAGGCACTTCCTTCATGAGCGAGCGTTACCATACCGCCGACGATGACAGGGACACTTGGAGCGAGGCTGTTATGCAGACCAACATCAACTTCTACGGTGCATTCGCCATCTACGTTGACAAGACTCCTGCCCTGGAGCTTGATATGACAAGCACCTGTGACGATCTGGAAGCCAATCTGGCGCCTAAGATCGCTAAGAAGGCAGGCGTGGATGTTGATGCTTACAACGCTGAGCTTGATAAGATGAGAGAAGCAGCCGAAGGTTTGAACGCCCAAATCGCAGGAGTAAATGAAGCTTACGAGGAAGCTGTTGCCAACGACGATTCCGAAGAAATCACAAGGCTTAGAGAGCAAGGCAAGCTTCTCAACCAGAAATCCCTGGCTGCATTTAAGGAAGTCCAGAACCAGTATCTCAAGGCTGATGATGTGGGCGTATATATCGGACATCCGACCCTCAACGACAACGTTCGCACATTGAGAGGCACTATCTCAGCTCTGGAAGAAAAAGCTCTCTGGACTGACGATGAAGACGGTGCTTGTGACCTGATCGGAAACCTGAACGCTTATCACGACTGGGCTTACTATTTCTTCAGCAAGAAAGTTGGCGATGATATCAACGCTCAGTACGACGCCAATAAGGTGAGCAGCGATCTGACATACTGGGCTACCGGCAAGCTTGTTCCGGTGACCTACGTAGGCGATACCACCTATATGCTGTATCACACGGAAAGTGAAGACGATGTAGACTTTGAAGCTGCAATAGCAGCATACCAAAGTGCGCTGGAAGAAGTATATGCAGATATCAATGCGTATTGCCAGCAGGAAGTTGCCGGTATGCAGACCATAGCCGAAATGATGAAATAGCAGCACGGCGCAATACCCTGTAAACAGCAGTTTTCACTGCACAACAGT
>JAUNBU010000183.1 GCA_030526925.1 Bacillota bacterium
GAGTTGCCAGACTATTTTGCAAGTTAATAAATATGCATAATAAAGCACTAATACATTAAAGCGTGACTATGATACCAAGCTGCCAATTTTCAAAAAATAGTGGCAATTTTACAAGGGTTTATGTATAATTGAGATACGAAAGAAGGGGCTGACCATTGATTGTATAAAAATGCACCAATGCGTATAAAAATGAGCAAAAGGCGAGTGGGGTGAGCCGACTCGCACTAACTCGCATCACCCGAGAAAATCAAATGAAAAGGAGAATTACTATGGCTATTATGATCAACGGAAGAGACCTTACTGTAGAAGAAGTCATCAGAGTCTGCAGACAAGGGGAACAGGTAGAGATTACCGAAGAAGCACAGAAAGCCGTAAAGAAGGCGAGGGACTATGTGGATAAGAAGCTGGAGGAGGGCGCCGTCATCTACGGGCTGACCACCGGATTCGGGAAATTTTCCGACACCTTCGTACCCCACGACGAAACGGCGGACCTTCAGAGAAACCTTATCATCAGCCACACCTGTGCCATGGGAGAGCCACTGCCGACGAAAGTCGTTCGAGCAGCCATGCTGCTGAGATGCAATGCCCTTTCCAGAGGAAACTCCGGAATCAGACCTAGCACGCTCAACACCCTTCTGGCAATGCTCAACAAGGGCGTACATCCGCAGATCCCTGAAAAAGGCTCTTTGGGAGCCAGCGGCGATCTGGCGCCTCTTTCCCATATCGTGCTGACCATGATCGGAGAAGGCGAAGCCGAGTATAAAGGCAAGGTGATGCCATCCAAGGAAGCTATGGCTGCGGCAGGCATCCCTGTCATCCAGCTGGCTGCCAAGGAAGGACTGGCGCTCATCAACGGAACTCAGATCATGACCGCCATCGGCATCAACGCACTCTACGATACCATGAACCTGGCAAAGGTAGCGGATATCGCAACGTCCATGACGGCGGAAGCCCTCAACGGCATCAAGAACGCCTACGACCACAAGATCCAGGACGTGCGTGGACATCAGGGACAGAAGGACGCAGCGGCAAACCTGCGCCAGCTCCTTGAGGGCAGCGACAACGCTCACGAAACCAACCCTAATAAAGTACAGGATCCTTACTCACTCAGATGCGTACCGCAGGTACACGGTGCATCCAGAGACGCCATCCAGTACGTATACGACGCAGTAAGCAGAGAGATCAACGCAGTCACCGACAACCCGATCATCTTCCCGGACGAAGACCAGGTCATCTCCGGCGGAAACTTCCACGGACAGCCGATGGCTCTGGCATTTGACTTCCTCAAGATGGCAGCATCCGAATTTGCCAACATTTCCGAGAGAAGAAGCGAACGCCTCATCAACCCGCAGCTTTCCGAAGGGCTGGAGCCTTTCCTTACCAAGCACGGCGGCGTCTGCTCCGGATTCATGATCGCCCAGTACGCAGCGGCATCCATGGTTTCCGAAAACAAGATATACGCCCATCCGGCATGTGTGGATTCCATCCCGTCCTCCGGCAACCAGGAGGATCACGTGAGCATGGGTACCACGGCGGCAAGAACGGCAGCCATGATCGTGGACAACGCCCAGAAGGTATTGGGCATCGAGCTCTTTGCAGCTTCCCAGGGCATCTGGCTCAGAGGGGAAAAGGGACTGGCGCCGGCAACCCAGGCAGCTTACGACTTCATCAGGAAGTCGGTTGCCCCGGTAGACGAAGACATCGTGATGCATTACGAACTGAAGAAGTTCGATGAAATGATCAAGTCCAACCAGATAGTCGAAGTAGTAGAAGCAGTAGCAGGTTCGCTGAAATAGGAGACGAACCGTCAGATAAACGCTCAGATAAATGCGAGGAGGAAAAGAACATGTTAGATAACAAGACAATTTCCAAGGCAATGACCATCAAGCTGGACAACACATTGCCCGAATATCCGAAATTCGTTGAAGGCATGAGAAGAGCGCCGGACAGAGGATTCCGCCTCACCAAGGAACAGACCAAGGTTGCTTTGAAAAACGCACTCCGCTACGTTCCGGAGGAGCTGCACGAGAAGCTGGCTCCAGAATTCATGGAAGAGCTGAAGACATACGGACGTGTCTACGCTTACCGCTACAGACCTGAAGGCAGGATCTACGGCAAGCCTATCGAAGAGTACAAGGGCAACTGTATCGAAGGCAAGGCTTTCCAGGTGATGATCGACAACAACCTGGACTTTGAGATCGCCCTCTATCCTTATGAGCTGGTGACCTACGGAGAAACGGGACAGCCGTGTCAGAACTGGCTTCAGTACAGGCTCATCAAGAAATACCTGGAAGTCATGACCAGAGACCAGACCCTGGTCATCGAGTCGGGACATCCGCTGGGACTGTTCCCTTCAAAGCCTGAAGCTCCGAGAGTTATCATCACCAACGCTCTGATGGTAGGCATGTTCGACAACCTGGAGGACTGGGAGGTTGCCGAGGAAATGGGCGTAGCCAACTACGGACAGATGACGGCAGGCGGCTGGATGTACATAGGTCCTCAGGGGATCGTACACGGGACCTTTAATACCATCCTCAACGCAGGCAGAAAATACCTGGGGGTTTCCGAGCAGGGAGACCTGGAGGGACACACCTTTGTATCCTCCGGACTTGGCGGCATGAGCGGTGCACAGCCGAAGGCAGCCAACATAGCCAACGCCGTGGGCATCTTTGCAGAAGTAGACCGATCCAGGATCGAAACGAGACACGACCAGGGCTGGGTAGATGTGATTTGCAGCGACCTGGACGAAGTTTTCAGGATAGCCAACGAAAAGCTGGCAGCCAAAGAGAGCATTTCCATAGCATACTGGGGCAATATCGTAGATCTGCTGGAAGCAGCCGTAGAGAAGAAATTCCACATCGACCTGCTTTCCGACCAGACCTCCTGCCACAACGTATACGACGGCGGCTACTGCCCGGTAGGGCTCACTTTCCAGAAGCGTACAGAGATGCTTCATAAGGACAGGGATATGTTCCGCGAGATGGTTGACCATTCACTTCACAGACATTACGAAGCTATCAAGAAGCTGACCAAGACAGGAACCTATTTCTTCGACTACGGCAATTCCTTCATGAAGGCAATGTACGACGCCGGCGTCAAGGAAATTTCCAAGAACGGAATCGATGAAAAAGACGGATTCATATGGCCGTCATACGTGGAGGATATCATGGGGCCGATGCTGTTTGACTACGGCTACGGACCGTTCAGATGGGTCTGCCTGTCAGGTAAGCCGGAGGATCTGGACGCCACCGACCAGGCGGCTATGGACTGCATCGATCCTAACAGAAGGTTCCAGGACAGAGACAACTGGGTTTGGATCAGAGATGCCAAGCAGAACAAGATGGTTGTCGGCACTCAGGCAAGGATCCTCTATCAGGATGCAGAGGGCAGAACTAAAATAGCCCTCAGATTCAACGAGCTGGTGCGTGAAGGCAAGATCGGACCTGTTATGCTGGGACGTGACCATCACGATGTCAGCGGTACAGATTCTCCGTTCCGTGAGACCGCCAACATCAAGGACGGCAGCAACGTGATGGCTGATATGGCTACCCAGTGCTTTGCAGGAAACGCAGCAAGAGGCATGAGCCTGTGCGCTCTCCACAACGGCGGCGGCGTAGGCATCGGCAAGTCCATCAACGGCGGCTTCGGTCTGGTGCTGGACGGCAGCGAGAGGATCGACAATATCATCAAGTCGGCCATGATGTGGGATGTTATGGGCGGCGTTGCCAGAAGAAACTGGGCTCGTAACGAGAACGCGCTGGAAACATCCGTCACCTACAACAACAACTACGGCGGCAAAGGCCACATCACCATTCCGTACGTAGCGGACGATGCGCTGGTAGACAAGGTCGTTTCCAAGTATGTGAAATAAGCGCCGTCAGCATCAGCTGCGGGGAGACTTCCCCGTACATGAGCATAAGAGCATGACGAGCGGACACGA
>JAUNBU010000184.1 GCA_030526925.1 Bacillota bacterium
TCCTCGTCGATGTAGCCGTTCAGGTCGATTTCTCTCAAGATGCTCCCTCCGTTTCTGCGCGGTCGGCGGCGCGGTCAAGGCTGTCCGCCCACGCGATACCGGCGAGCACAAAGAACACGCAGTTTACGCAAACCGAATTATGTGCTTCAACCGATAATTCTGTTTGTGTGCCCGTAGTTATTTTCGTGCTATCTGGCATTAAATGGGCTTATGATAAGGACTTGTCTCAGAAAATGAGCTAATAAAACCAGGCTATAATCACATCTGAGTACAGTAAAGATGGTGATGTGTTTATATCAAAAAGGCAGGCCAGGGATTGCCTGATCTGCCTTCTATCGTCTCTGCTAAGTCCGATTTACTTTTTACGTCCGAATGCTTTCAGCCATTCCAACGTACCTTTGTCTTGCTGCCACGATGCAAGCTCCGGCACTGGGGAATTGTCGATTTTCTCCATAGCACGTTTCTTTTTTGCCAGGCTTGACCGGGCATAGATGCTCGTGGTCTTTATATCGGCATGGCCGAGAAAGTCACGGACATCAATGAGATCATCAACTGCTTCATACAGATGCATTGCCTTCGTATGCCTGATTCGATGTGGGTTCAGGCTTTCAGGGATTGAACTATCAACCTCATGTGCCATTCTCACATATTTGTTCAGGATGTACCTAATGCCTGAACGGGTAAAAGGTTCTCCATCACGATTCAGGAACAGAGGCTGGTGGTAGCATTCGGGCTTTAAGCGATGTGTTTCAATAAGATAGCTTTTCAGATTCTTCGCCGTCTCTGGCAGAATCGGAACTGTCCGCACTTTCATGCCTTTACCCGTTATACGGATATTTGGTGGTTCCTGGAATCGGACATCCTCTATGCGAAGGTCACACAACTCTGAGACTCTGGCGGCTGTATCATACAGGACACATAGAACAGTGGCATCCCGCCTGCCTTTAAGGGTAGATGTATCAGGTTGACGAAGAAGGATACCGACAGACTCTTTGGAAAGGGGATGAACCGTTTTCTGGGGTGCCTTCTTCGTGGGAATCGCCAGAATCTGCTGGAAATTCAGCAAAAACTTCGGCTGCATGGGTTGCAAATACCGGACAAAGGAATGGATAGCCGCCAAGCGGTTATTCCGGGTTGCGATGCTATTTCCCTGACTTGTTTCTGCCCACTCCAGATACCGTTCGACAAGGCTGGCATTTAGGTCACTGACCGACATTTTTTCAATCTTCATTGACTCTATGTTCTGGCAGTAGGTAAGGAAATAACAGAAGGTATCGCTGTAGGTTGCCAGGGTGCTTTGGCTTGCATTTTTCAGTTCAGGCAGGTAATGCTCCAGAAAGTCTGTCAAATGCTTCGAAAAATCAGCTGATTTCATCCTCATACCTCCCAGGTCGGTATCGTGTCGCCAAGATATTCCTGCTGCTTTTCAATAAGCTCTGGATACGCCTCAGAAGCAAGATGCAGATATTGCTGGGTTCCGTTCATGTTGACGTGTCCCATGTAAACAGAAAGATACGGTAGCGCGATAAGGTTGTTCCCTTTTTCTTGCTTGATTTTCTGCATGGCACGGACAGCAAATGTGTGGCGTAAATCGTGCACTCTTGGACCATAGCCACGTCCCCTGTAGGGAATTCCGCAGTGCCAAAGTGCTTCCTTAAACCTGCTATCAATGGCGCCGGTATGATGGCAGTTACCGCGTGCGTTGGGGAAGAAATAATCTTCTGTATTACTTTTGGTATGCAGCTTTTCATAGTACTCAGCATACTTGAGACGTATACTCTCAGAAACAGGAATGCACCGAGTCTTCCCATGTTTGGCGTTCCTGATTGTCAGCGTACCGTTATCGATATCAACGTCCTTAACCTTGAGAGTCGCCGCCTCACCAGATCGCAAGCCGCAACAGATAAGGGTGAGAAACAGCATTGTGAAAACGATATGGCCATTGGGATACTGTCTGCTTGGCTCCATGCTATTGAAATAGGCGACGATGTCGGCAATCTCCTGATTGGTGAAAATATACGGTACAAAGCACTTGTCGTCGCTGGACGAGATGCTGTATTCAGGGTAATACGCATCATATCCATGAAGCGTGAGGTATGAAGAGAACCTCTTGGTGAAATTTAATCTCCACCGCTGATTTTTCCGTTTTTCGTTTTGCCGCTTTCCCACCCATTTTTCGACGACCATCTGAGAAAGGACTGGAGTTACGACTCCTTCCCTGACAAGGAATCTGTCCATCTCACTGAACACCATGGCTTCCTTTTCATATTTGCAGCCAAGCGCACGCTTCTCTTCAATAAAGGACTGGATTTGTGGTGCCAATCCGCTGGTGTATTCATATACCTTTGTCATACGAACTCACCATCCTCAAAGGAAAGCGCACAGCGCCTCAGATTCTCTATATCCATGCGGATATAGTTATGAAGCGATTCCCTATCAGAGTGCCCAAGGAAGGACACGATATCATCAGGGGAGACATCTTCTTCCAGAAGCCTGGTTGCCAGAGTCGCTCGCAGAGAGTGAAGGTTGTGGTGTGCCTTGGGAGGAATTGTAACTCCTGAACGGCTTACATACCTATCGAACGAAGCTTTAAATGACTTCATCCTACCATACGGAGGCTTCATGCTCACAAACATATACTCGCACTCGGTTTCAGGCCTGACGCACAGATAATCAATGATTGCACGGCCGGTTTTTTCGTTGATAGGAAGAGGGTTGACTTTCCCCGTCTTGCTCTGTGTGAAATCAACAGAACAGGCTTCCCAGTCGAAGTCAGTCAATTTCAGGTCAAGGATATCCCTACTGCGCATTCCAAGCTCAGAGGCGATTGTAATAAGCGCAGCATCCCTCAATCCTTTGGGATTTGAACGATCTACCGTGTCGAGAACCTTATCAATCTCGTCGGACTTCCAGATCTTGACGTTGCTCTGCGGTTGTCCGAGATTGTAGGTCGGAACAAATACAGCATAGTCTTCCTTTGTGAATTCCAGCAGGTAGGCACTGTGAAGTATCTGCCGAATACGGCTGAGTTCACAGCGTATGGTACTCCTTGCATGTCCCATCAGAGGCTTGACATAAGCAGAAATGAAATCGCTTGTAATTTCAGATATATGCGATATCCCAGAGCTATGAACATAGCTAAGAAAATAGCGAGTCTGACCCTTGATGGTATCACGTGAGTAGTCCGAATAGTGGCGTTTCTTCAAGGATTCATCCTGTGCCAAAATGAAATCGGTGAATTCTTCCGGAAGTTCAGGCTTCATATCAAGTGCACCTTTTTCCCAAGTCCCATCCTTTGCGAAAAGGGCAAGCATCTTCATGTTTCCCTCCTTCCGCTTTACGGTGCTGGGTTTAAGCGGCGTTTCACCTGTGGCCAGGCTTTGAAGGAAGCTTTCACTGCATTCGGGATGGAATGTGTCAAAGCCATTGTCCTCACAGTGTTCCTTGAATTGACGCCATGTCCCACTGATGTAACGCACCTCCCGCTCGCAGTAATCTCCTCGGGCCTGCAAGAAGGCGGTAGCGTTATATACAAGAGAAGCTACAGATACTGTGGTTTCCCCAGAGGTTGGTTCCATTGCAGAACCATCGATGGTATCTTTATTCATAAGACCTTATCTCCCCAACTGTCGTAATTCTTGTGCTCGCTAGCACATGGAGTATTCTACACGACGAGCCTGAAAATGTAAGGTCTTACTTTTGGAACTCAAGTTGCTATAATAGGAGGTTTGACTTTATAGGATTTTATTGGCTCAAAATTCAACAAGAATCCTTATCATAAGCCCATTTAATGCCGGATAGCACGAAAACAACTACGGGCACACAAACGCTGTTATGTGCTTCAACCGATAATAGCGTTTGCGTAAACTGCGTGTTCTTTGTGCTCGCAGGTATCGCGTGGGCGGACAACC
>JAUNBU010000185.1 GCA_030526925.1 Bacillota bacterium
CATCGCAGCCGTACTGCTCTCCCCTGTCGAAGTATATTTCCGAACACGGTCCGCATGGTCCTGTGCCGATTTCCCAGAAGTTGTCGTCCTTACCCAGCCTGACGATCTTTTCCTCCGGCATACCTATCTCGTTTTTCCAGATGTCGTAGGCTTCATCGTCTTCTTCGTAGACGGTGGCCCACAGGTTCTCCGTCGGCATTTTCAACACTTCGGTGATGAACTCCCAGCCCCAGATCAGGGACTCTTCCTTAAAGTAATCTCCAAAGGAAAAACTGCCCAGCATCTCAAAGAAGGTACCGTGGCGCGACGTATAGCCTACGTTTTCTATATCGCCTGTACGGATGCACTTCTGGCAGGTGGTGACCCTTTTGCTTGGCGGCGTTTCGATGCCTGCAAAGTACGGCTTCATAGGCGCCATTCCCGAATTGATGATCAATAGACTTTTATCGTTCTGGGGGATGAGCGAAAAGCTTTTCATCCTGTAATGTTCCTTGGATTCGTAAAATTGCTGAAATTTTTCTCTGATTTCGTTTAAGCCCAGTTTTTCCATTCTGTTGTTTCCTCCTAAAAGTGGTGTAATACGCATCTTGTCCGCCGCAAACACCTGAGTAAATATTATAGCAGAAGAAGCCCTGTTTTTCAATACAAAAGACCGGAAATCGCAGGAACAATCGCCGGTCTGCTGTCGATTATACACCATATCTCCGTGTAATTCCATACGGCTTATAGTATAATGTAGTCAGAAGCCAAACCTTATACCAATGACAATGTTCGGGAGGTACTTATGGAACTGGAAAAGCTGTCCATCGGACAAATGGCCAAACTGAATCGTGTTTCGGAGCAGACATTGCGGCTATACGACCGGGAAGGTCTGCTGAATCCCATGATCAAAGATGAGGAAACGGGATACCGCTACTACCACATCATCCAGTCGGCGCGCCTTGATATGATCCAGTACATGAAATCCTACGGCATGACGCTGAAGCAGATCAAAGCCTATCTGTCGGAAGGCGACGTGAACAAGATCAAAGAGGTTCTGGAAAAGCAGCGAGCTTCCCTTGATTCCCAGATTCGGGAGCTGACCTACAGGAAACAGGCCGTCAGCAGAGTTTTGGAAAATTACGCCCAGTATGAGGCCCTGCCGAAAAACGACAGGATATTTCTCCAGTACATCCCCCGCCGCCGCATCTACCGCTATACCACCGATAAGGACTTTTTCGACCAGGACTACACAGGCTACGAATACATGCTGCGGGAGCTGAAGATCCATCTGGAGGCTGCACGTCTGCCCATGATCTATTTCTGCAACGTGGGCACCATGATAAAACAGGAAACGCTCCGGACAGGCAAACTTTCCTCCCATGATGTGTTCTTCTTTGTGGATACGGAGGACGATGCGGTGGAAGCGGAAAGCGTAGACGCCGCCATGTACTGCTGTATCTGTTCTTCTGACTTTTACCAGGAGGCGGACAATGCCCAAAAGCTGCTGCAATATATCGAGGAAAATCAGCTGGAGATATGCGGCGACTATCTTTGCGAGGTATTGCTGGAATTTCCGGTCATCGAAAACGAGCAGAGGAACTGGTTTTACAGGCTGCAGATACCGGTCATCGAAAAATCCTCTTGACTTTATTGTAACAACAACCCCTATCCTAAAGGTAAGATAAGGTTGATCTACCGGGAACCAAAGGAGGTTTGTTATGAAACGAAAAGTCAAATTCGCCCAATACGGATGCGGGAAAATGAGCAAATACCTGATGCAGTACATGCTGGACAAAGGCGCTGAGCTGGTTGCCGCCTTCGACATGAATCCGGCAGTAGTCGGCAAAGACGTGTCGGAGATCATCGGCTGCGAGCCTGTAGGCGTCAAAATCTCTGCGGCCGATGAAGCAGATGCCCTTTTGAAGAAGGAAAAGCCTGATGTTTGCATCATCGCCACCAGAAGCACCATGGCAGAACTGCAGGAAGCCTTTTCCATATGCGCAGAGAACGGCGTAAATGCCATTTCCACATGCGAAGAGTCCCTTTACCCGTGGAACTCCTCCCCTGACATTACCAAGGAGCTGGATGCGCTGGCAAAGAAAGGCGGCTGTACCATCTGCGGCAGCGGCTACCCTGATCTTTTCTGGGGAACCATGATCACCAACCTGGCGGCTTCCTCCGCTCACATCACCAAAATCAAAGGAAGCAGCAGTTACAACGTGGAGGATTACGGCATTGCCCTGGCACAGGGACACGGCGCCGGGCTGACCATCAAGGAATTTGAAGAACAGATCGGCAACTACAACAGCCTTTCCTCGGAGGAGATCGGCGCTCTGGTGGAAAAAGGCGAATACATCCCGTCCTATATGTGGAACCAGAACGGCTGGCTTTGCAGCAAGATGGGGCTGACGGTAACTTCCCAGACTCAGAAGTGCATCCCGCACACCTATCCGGAGGACCTTCATTCGGAAACTCTGGGAATGACCATCAAGGCAGGCGACGCCACCGGAATGTCTGCCATCGTTACAACGGAAACGGCAGAAGGCATCACCCTGGAGACCGAGTGCATCGGCAAGGTGTACTCACCGGATGAATTCGACAGAAATCAGTGGACACTTTACGGAGAGCCGGATACCACGGTCGTTGTTGACAGACCTGCCACCGTGGAGCTGACCTGCGCCACCATCCTCAACAGGATCCCACAGCTCATCGATGCAGAGCCCGGCTACATCAGCACCGATAAGCTGCCGTACAGCCAGTACATGGTGAAGCCTATCAATGAGTATGTGAAGAAGGACTAGGACGCGCGCTTGATCCAATAGCGACCCGCCAAGTCAATTAAAATCATGAAAAATACCGTCGACGCAAGAAAAAACCGGACGCCAAAGGATTTTGCATTTCTGCATCCTCTGTCGTCCGGTCTTAAAAGCTTCGATGTGTCTGCCACTGCAATGGGAATCGCGTGACCAGCCACCCCTGCGCCAAGCCTTACAGGGCGATGCGGCGGCGGCACTCGCCTTTCCATCTATTCCTCGGCGATTTCCAGGTCTACGTCTTCCTCCGTCATGCCCAGGAGCTCGTACTCCGGCAGCTTGTCGAAGATCTCCTGCTTTTTCTGTTCTTCCTTGCTCTTTTCCTCTAATACACCCATGATGGTATTCTCCTTTCGTCCGGGTCCACCCGAACATCCTCGATGTCCCGGATTTTCCCTTGATGCCGGTTATCCCAGCTCCGATAATTTACTGGTCGCCTTCTTCAAGTCCTCCACGGCGTCCTTAAATTCCTTCTTGATTTCGCACTGGTCGCCGGGCTCCAGAAACATGTACACGTGCATACCGATGATGGCACCGGCCAGACCCAGCCCTAGGATCGTATTGCAAGCCTTTCCCATGATCCACCTCCTGTTTTCGCTATTTGAAAAGACTGTCAGCATGGACAGTCTTGATTCATAGGGTTATTATGTGCAGTTTTTGGCATTTTATCGGCTCTTTTTTAATGCTGCGGAGATGGCTGCATAAAGCAGCCCTGCCACCGGCCAGACGACCCAGGTGATGTGCCAGTCGTCGGTGAGAAAGCTCCAGCCTAAGTAGACGGCTGCGGCAACCGGCCAAAAGATACCGCCCAGCTTGCTATTACGCTCATTTTCTTCCTTCAAAGCAGGGTCAAACTCCCCTTCCCTCAGCAGCTGCTGTATGCTTTCCTTCCTGGTGCAAAGGCATACCATGATATAGACGCCAACGGATACGAAGATAAAGATCAAATCGGTGGAAACGATCAGCGGCATATCCGAAGTCTCCATAAATGCGCAGATGAACAGCGGCACGACGCTCAATATGCAAAGGATCACGCC
>JAUNBU010000013.1:0-20928 GCA_030526925.1 Bacillota bacterium
AGTTTTCCCGCTTTTCACAGATGGTACAATCTCTGTTATGATCCGCCAGCATCAGCTCCAGGATCATCTTCCTGTATTCCTGCAGACGCGGCGTATTGGTCCTGATGTCCATGCCTGCCCGCGGCGGGGTGGAGCAGGATGCCATGATCTCTCCCTTCTTGTCCTCCACTATACACATACGGCATGCGCCGTATGTGGACAGCTTGGAATAGTAGCAGAGAGTCGGCATATCGAATCCTGCCTTACGGATCACATCCAGAATATTCTTTTCTCCTTCAATGGGCACAGGCATACCATTGACGGTCATTGTTCTCTTGTTGTTCACAGTATTCATCCTCAGTCCTCCTTCACGGCATTGAACTTGCACGCATCTATACAGGCTTCGCACTTGATACACCTGGTTTCATCTATGACAAACGGATTTTTTACCTGTCCGCTGATGGCGTTGACCGGACAGACTCTGGAGCACAGAGAGCAGCCCTTGCACGCTTCACTGTCGATATATATCCTCTTGAGCGCCTGGCAGTTCTTGGTCCTGCAGCGCTTCTCAACGATGTGTTCCTCGTATTCGTCCCTGAAATATTTCAGCGTGGACACTACGGGGTTTGCTGCCGTCTTGCCCAGACCACAGAGAGCCGCCGAGGTGACCGTATCAGCCAGCTGCTGCAGCGTGTCCAGATCCGACGGCTCTCCTTTGCCGGCTACGATCTTTTCCAGAATATCCAGCATTCGCCTTGTTCCTTCACGGCAAGGTACGCACTTGCCGCATGACTCGTTCTGGGTAAAGTTCATGAAAAAGCGTGCCACCTCTACCATGCACGTATCTTCATCCATGACTACCAGTCCTCCCGAGCCGATCATGGCGCCCGCCTTTTTCAAGCTGTCAAAGTCCAGTGGCAGGTCCAGATGCTCCTCCGTCAGACATCCCCCGGAAGGTCCTCCTATCTGCACTGCCTTGAACTTCTTGCCTCCCCGAACACCTCCGCCGATATCGAAGATTATCTGCCTGAGCGTGGTCCCCATGGGAACTTCTATGAGCCCTGTGTTGACGATGTTACCCGTCAGTGCGAAGGCTTTGGTTCCCGGGCTCTTTTCCGGTCCTATGCCCTTGTACCAGTCAGCTCCCTTTTCGATGATGATGGGAACATTGGCGAAGGTCTCTACGTTGTTGAGAAGCGTCGGCTTACCGAAGAGACCGTGCTCCACAGTCCTCGGAGGCTTTACACGCGGCATACCACGATAGCCTTCGATGGAAGTTGTCAGGGCACTGCCTTCTCCGCATACGAAGGCCCCTGCTCCTTTTACGATCTTGATATCAAAGGAAAAGTCGCTTCCCAATATATTTTCTCCCAGGATCCCCGCTTCTTTGGCCTGTTCGATGGCTGTCTCCAGTCGCTTTACGGCAAGGGGGTACTCTGCACGGACGTATATGTATCCTTCCGCAGCTCCTGCCGCATATCCGGCGATCATCATGCCCTCCAGCATTTTATGAGGATCCCCCTCCATGATGCTTCTGTCCATGAAAGCGCCCGGGTCTCCTTCGTCTCCGTTGCAGACCACGTATTTGATATCCGACTTCTGGGTCTTCACCTGAGACCACTTCCTGCCCGCAGGAAAACCACCGCCGCCTCTTCCACGCAAATTGGAATCGTAGATGGTCTTGATGATATCATCACGACTCCGGTCGAACAGAGCCTTCTCCAGTGAGCTGTAGCCGCCGTATGCTATGTACTCCTTGATGGATTCCGCATCGATCTGCCCGCAGTCCTCAAGCACGATCCTGGTCTGATGCTTATAAAATGGTATCTCCTCCTGGACGGAATACTGGATGCCGTCTCTGGTGTAGATCATACGCTCTATTACCTGATCTCCCGCTATGGATTTTTCTACGATCTCTTCGCAGTCTTCAAGCTTCACCTTAAGATAGAACAGCTTGGCAGGCTCGATCCTGAGCACCGGGCCCATCTCGCAGAAACCATGGCATCCGCTTTTTTTAAGACCTACGCTTTCCCCGCAGCTGTCCGCTTCCAGAGAAACCTCGCAGGCAAGACCCTTTTCTTCGATGAGCTTTTTCAATTTTTCGTAGATCTCCATGGAGCCGCCTGCCACGCATCCTGTCCCTGCACAGACGTATACTTTTTTCTTTTGTTTTTTCAAATGCTGCAGAAACGCTTCTCTGGCTTTGATCATTTCTTTCCTGTTGTTGATTTTCACCCTTTGTCTCCTCCTAACTCAGTTCATCCACTAGAGAAGTGGCTGCCTCCGGCGTCATTGCCGGATATACCGTTTCGTTGATCGTCATAACCGGCGCCAGTCCGCATGCCCCCAGACAGGAAACCGTTTCCACCGTGAAAAGACCGTCGTCGGTCGTCTTCTTGCTGTCGGAAAGGGAAAGCTTCTTCCTCAGGGCATTCAAAATCGGGATGGACTTTCTCACGTGGCAAGCCGTACCGTCACATATCTTGATAACGTACTTCCCCTTTGGCTCCAGAGAAAAGTTCTCGTAAAAGGTCGCCACACTGTAGATCTTGGCAATGCTGACCCGCAGTTGGTCTGCCAGATAGAAGAGGGCTTCCTTGGGCAGATACCGGTACTCATCCTGCACATCCTGCAGGATCGCAACGATTGCCTTGTCCTCCTGATGCTGTTTGATGATTTTGTCCAGCGTCATGCTCATCTCCTTGTTTTCCATCGTTCCTCCTCACTGTTTAGCGGGAAATGCCGCCTCACAACACATTTGATATTTTTTTAACGTATTTTTATTTAACTTTTGCTGCGTTTCCTAAAAGAATTTTATAGCATTATATCCAACTTGTCCAGTGTTTTCCATACATTTTTTAATTACTTTGTTGCTGTTTTTGGCTGTTTTTGATTTATTTGCTTATTTATAGGTCAGATTTTTCATGGATTTTGATTAAAATTTTTAAAGTCGTTTCCTTATATTCGTTATTTTATTAACAGATATGTGCGCACTACAGCCGACTCCCGCCGTTTATGGGTCTGCACACCAAACACCCGGCGGTGAGCTGCATTACATTATTTCCAAGAAAATAAGAGCCGGATAAGGTAGTGGCGACGTGATCCGCAGCAAAGCGAGGACATCGCCGCCACTACCTTATCCGGCTCTTTTCTTTTAGTTTTCTTCTTTTTACAATTACTTCTTCTGCCTAGTGCATGGTCTTCCCTTTTCTACGGGGTCTATATTATGCAGCCCCTATTTGAGCCTGCCCGTGTCCAACCTGTCGAAATAGCTCTTTGTCTCCGCAACGATCACGCCGCTGAGCGCCAGCAATGCGATCAAATTCGGAACCGCCATCAGCGCATTTAAGATGCTGGCGAAGGTCCATACGAAAGAAAGTGTCAGGAACGGACCGATGAGAACAGCCAGTATGTACAGCCATCTGAATACCAAAAGTCCCGTCTTGTTCTTGTTGGACAGATACTCGAAGCATCTCTCGCTGTAGTAGTCCCAACCGAGAATCGTAGTAAATGCGAAGAAGGCAAGGCACATGAGCAGTACGAATGCTCCTGCCGACTGGCTCCAAGGCAATCCTTCGCCAAATGCTCTAATGGTAACGTCTACGCCGTCAAGCCCTACATTCCAGGAGCCGGTTACCATGATGGTCAGGCCTGTCATCAGGCATACTATGCATGTATCGATAAATGTACCGGTCATTGATACCAGACCCTGTCTGGTCGGCTCCTTAGTCTGTGCTGCTGCAGCTGCTATAGGAGCGCTTCCCAGGCCTGCTTCGTTGGAGAAAAGGCCTCTGCCGATTCCCTTCTGCATGGCGATAATGATAGCTCCCAGTGCACCGCCTGCCGCTGCTCTAAGTCCGAATGCGCTGGCAACGATCTCTTTCAGTGCGCCCGGAATTGCCGTGGCGTTGGCGATGAGAATGCATACGCATACGACAACGTATATCACGATCATAGCCGGTACTATAAAGCTGGCAACACTTGCGATCCTCTGGATGCCGCCGATGACTACCAGAGCCACCAGCACTGAAACGATAACTGCCGTAAGTACGGTCGCCCATGAATAATCTATGCCGCCCATGCTGAATGCGATATGCTGATCGTTAGGGTCGAAGAAAGTCTTGGCAGCTCCTGCGATACCGTTTACCTGGGTAATTGTACCGATACCCAGCATTCCTGCCAGAACGCCAAACAGCGCAAACAACTTAGCCAGCCATTTCCAGTTCTTGCCCATGCCGTTTTCTATGTAGTAGAACGGTCCGCCAAGAGCATGACCCGTTTCGTCGATGACTCTGAACTTTACAGCCAGAAGACCTTCCGAGAACTTAACTGCCATACCGAAGCATGCTGCGATGACCATCCAGAACAGAGCGCCCGGACCTCCCGCAACCATGGCGGTAGCGACTCCGACGATGTTTCCCGTTCCCACGGTGGCTGCCATAGCTGTACACAGCGCCTGGAAGCTGGTAACTTCTCCTGTTCCATCCTTTTCATTGTGGACCATGTAGTTCAGCGCCAGACCCAGCTTTCTGAACTGCAATACGCCCAATCTGATGGTCAGGTAAATACCTGTACCCATGATGAGTACGATCAGTGGCACGCCCCATACGACGCCGTCCACCGCTTCAAGAAATTTTGTAAAACTTGCCATAATACCTACTCTCCTTATAATAATGATAAAAAATAATTAAAAAAAGTCGATTGCTCGACTTTCCGGAGAGGACACAAATAATAATAAAACTATCTGCTCTGTCCTTTTGCCTGAGAGATTACATGGCAGGCGTTTCGTCAATGCCCTTCATGCGTACACCTTCGGCGCTCGTTCGAGACTCTCCAGAGAATCATAGTTTCTTTCTCGCCCTAATAAAATCTGCAGGGTTTGATTGATAAACTAACGGTAAGATACTACCACACCCTGCAGCCTTTTTCAACATACATTTAAATAAATATTGTATACAATCCTTTACTGCGGTGTCTCATTACCGCAGTCCATGTGCTCCGGACTACGCCGGCTCGCACGCCCCTTTTCATGCTCCCAACTTTATCGCACCCGCATCACTCCGCCGTTTCGGCAGAATCTTCGTCAGCCCCTGCTTCGGTAGCCTCTCCGGTGATGTTGGCGTTTTCCAGAAGGAAATCTCTCACCTTCTCGTAGAGCAGTTCTATATGGACGTATTCCGCCAGCGGCCTTCCCGTCTGAGTCTCTACCGCTTCTGCCGTATAACCCTGGGATTCAAAGTCTGCGATCAGCGCTTCTTTCTCCTCGTCTGTATAGTCCAGCCCTTCTTCCTTGGCGATGTATTCGATGAGCATTTCCTGCTTGACCCTCAGCTTGCTGCTATCTTCGTTGACCGCGGCGAACTCGTCCTCATCTCCGAATTCATAGCCTTCCAGTACATCGGCACGCTCCATGCCGTAGGAATCCGCCATGTCGTCGATCTGGTCGCTGTTGAACTGCATGTAATGATTTAGTTCCCTGTCGGGATACTTCTTCACTTCCGTGTTCTGCAAAGCCTGATCCCACAGTTTATCTTTCTGCTCATTGATAGCTTCCTCTTCCTTCTGGGCGTTTATCTGTTCCTTGAGCGCCGCCTCGTACTCTTCCACCGTTTCATATTCCGTAGTATTCTGGACGAAATCAAGACCGTATTCAGGCACTACCTCTCTGGAAACCGAATTGATGGTCACCGTAAACACCACATCCTTTCCCTGCAAAGTTTCCTCCTGGTAATCTTCAGGGAAAGTCAGGTTCAGCTTAACCTTTTCTCCTGTGGTATGACCGATCAGCCCGTCTTCAAAGCCGTCGATGAAACTGTCGCTTCCTATGGTCAGATCGCTTCCTTCTGCCGATCCGCCCTCAAATTTCTTGCCGTCTATCCTGCCCACATAATCTATATTAGCCGTGTCCCCATCGGCGATAGCTTCATCTTCTCCCAGCTCCTGGGTAGATGTAGCCGCCTCCAGATTTGCCTGGATCTGTTCATCCACATCCTCCTGGCTTACGGTCACCGTATATGGGGCTACTTCCAGACCCTTATACTCTCCTACCTTAAGATATTCATCCAGATCGTAATCGCCATACGACATGGACTTGTTGCAGGAAACTATGGCTACGATCACTACCGCCAACACTACCACAAGGGCTATTACCAGGATCATCAGTTTTTTGTTTTTTTTCATCGGATTTATTCTCCTCTTTTCCTCTTCTACTCTCTATCTCATCTTATTTACCAATACGCCTCGACGCCCCGCAGGACATGGGCGTCTAAAACATCTTATGTATCCGTTCCATGGTGGCGTCCACCTCTGCCATGGCTTTGGCGCAGTTCTTCAGCTCCTGTGCCACATAACCGGGCATCTCTTCCTTACGCTTGTATTTCAGCTCATGCTCCAAACTTGCCCAGGTGTCCATGGCGATGGTTCTGATCTGGATCTCCACCGGCATGTTGTACGTCCTGTCTGACAGGAAGATGGGAACCTCTACCACCAGATGAAGACTCCTGTAGCCGCTTTCCTTAGGGTTTTTGATGTAATCCTTCCGCTCCAGCAGCTTGATATCGTCCTGACGCAACAAGCTCTCCTCCACGGTGTAGATGTCGTCTATGTAATTGCATACCACTCTGACGCCTGCGAAATCCGTAAGCTTGTAGACAGAATCTATTTCAAGCTTCCATCCCTTTCGCTGTATCTTCTCCGCAATGCTGTTCATGCTCTTGAGCCGGCACTCCATGTGGTGTATCGGGTTATAATCGTGCCTGACGCTGAATTCGTTGTCAAGCACCTCCAGCTTGGTGCTTACCTCCTTGATAGCTGCCCGGTACCGCATCCTCAGATCCGCAAATATCTTGACCATTTCCTTGGCATCTGCGATGGTCACCGTCATCTGGGGCGGTATCATGGATTCTGTTATTTCAAATGTCTCGTTTTTCTCTAATATCATCTCTTGCTCCTTCAACCGGCTAGTCTGTTTCTTCCGGCTGTATTTTGGCACTTTACCTTAGACAGGGTAACATACCTTTTTGTAATTTTGGTGTATAAATGGAAAAAACACGGGAAATGATTTCTCCGTGTTTCTGTCGGTTTTATTTCTGCGCTGCGCCTCCGGCTCAAACGTATTTCTTCATATAGTTGAGAGCGTTCTTTTCCAGCCTGGAGACCTGGGCCTGGCTTATGGAAATCTCCTCTGCCACCTCCATCTGGGTCTTGCCTTCGAAGAACCGCATGGTCAAGATGTGCTGTTCTCTGTCCGACAGCTTCTTCATGGCTTCCGACAGGGAAAGGTTCTCGATCCATTTCACGTCCGTGTTCTTCACGTCCCTTATCTGATCCATCACGTAGATGGGATCCCCGTCGTCGTTGAAGACCGGTTCAAACAGGGAAACGGGATCCTGTATGGCGTCCAGCGCCAGCACCACGTCCTCCTTCTTGACTTCCATCTCCTTGGCAACCTCTTCCACCGTAGGCTCCCGCTGCAGCTCTCTGCTCAGCTTTTCCCTGGCAGTCAGCGCCCTGTATGCCATATCCCGCACGGATCGGGAGACCCGGATGCTGTTGTTGTCTCTGAGGTACCGCCTCACCTCGCCGATGATCATGGGCACCGCATAGGTGCTGAACTTAACTCCGTGGGACATATCGAAATTGTCCAGAGCTTTAATGAGCCCAACGCACCCCACCTGAAACAGATCGTCAGGATTTTCTCCACGCCCCGAAAATTTCTGTATCACGCTCAGTACAAGTCTTAAATTGCCTCTTATGAATTCATCTCTCACCTCTTTGCTGCCAGCCTTTATGGCCGAAAGCATCTCCTGCATCTCCTTGTCCTTGTAGCGCGGCAGCTTGGAAGTATTGACGCCACAAATTTCAACCTTATTGGCCATAAATAATTGATCCTCACATCCCTCTTGCTCCCCTTAAAGCAACGCTCGATGTCGTAATATATTTATGTGCAAATCAGGTTTCTTTTATTCTGTTTTATGAGAATCAAATCAGAGCTTTTTTCAGCCTTTGGATACCCTCGTCCAGCTCATCATAAGTGATTGTAAGGGGTGGCAGCAATCTCACCCTGTCCTTTGCCGTCAAAATCATCAATCCTTCTTTTAGCGCTTTGGCAACTACATCGGCAGCTTCTCTTTCCTTCAGGGCGATCCCCAGCATGAGACCCATGCCCGAAACCTCTGTGACCTGAGGCAGCCGCAAAAGCCTTTCCTTCAGGTACCGTCCCTTTTCTCGTACCTCCTGCAAAAAGTTCTCATCCATTCGTCTGAGCACTTCCAAAGCTCCGGCGCACGCCACCGGATTGCCGCCGTAGGTCGTCCCGTGATCTCCCGCCTCCAGAATGTCACAGCATTTTTCACTGAACAAGGTCCCGCCGATGGGAAGACCACCGCCGATGCCCTTGGCAAATGTGATGATGTCCGGCTCGATGCCGAACTGCTCGTAGGCAAACAGGGTTCCGCTCCTGCCTATGCCCGTCTGGACCTCGTCTACGATCAGCAGGATGTTTTTGCTGCGGCAGATTTCTTCTGCCGTCTTTACAAATCCCTCGTCTAAATTCAAAACGCCGCCTTCTCCCTGGATCAGCTCCATCATGATGGCGCATGTATCATTATTTGCCAGCTGCTCCAGCTTTCCGGCATCGTTTACCGGACAGTAATCGAAGCCTTCCAGAAACGGGGTGAAGTACTTGTGGTAGTGCTCCTGGCCCGTGGCGGTGATGGCAGCCATGGTCCTGCCGTGAAAAGAATTTTCCAGGGTGATGATCTTGCCGGCGCTGCTGCCTTTTTTAGTGGTCCCGTATTTTCTCGCTGTCTTGATTGCCGCTTCATTGGCCTCGGCTCCCGAATTGCCGAAGAAGACCTTCGCCATTCCCGTCCGCTCCGTCAATATCTTTGCCACTTCAGCCTGGGGCTCGGTGTAAAACAGATTGGACACGTGCTGCAGCTTATTGAGCTGTGCCGTGACCGCCTGTATCCATCCGTCGTCGCAAAACCCCAGTGAATTGACGCCTATCCCTGCGGTGAAGTCGATGTATTCCTTGCCGTCCTTATCGGTGCAGCGGGCGCCTTTTCCCGTCTCTGCCACCATATCATAGCGGGCGTAGGTCCCTGCGATTTTTCCCTTATCAAGTGCTTTGATCTCATTGCTGTTCATGCCAGTATTTCTCCTCGCTTTCCTTCAGTATTGCCGTCCCGATCCCCTTGTTGGTGAACACCTCCAGCAGCAGGCTGTGGGGTATCCTGCCGTCCATGATATGGATGCGCGATACGCCCTTTCTGACCGCTTCGATGCAGTTTTCTATCTTCGGAAGCATGCCGCCGGAAATGATCCCCTTCTGTATCAGCTCCTTGGCTTCCTTGGTGTAAAGTTCCGCAATGACCGATTCGGGATCCTCCGGATCCGCACGCACTCCCTCCACGTCGGAAAGGTATGCCAGCTTTTCTGCCTTCAGGGATGTGGCGATTGCGCTTGCCGCTTCGTCAGCGTTGATGTTGTATGTATTGAATTTGCTGTCCATCCCCACGGGGAACACCACCGGCAGGAAGTCCTTTTCCAGCAGATCCATGATTATCTTAGTGTCCACCTTGACGATGTTGCCCACGAATCCGATGTCCTTGCCGCCCGGATATTTCCTGCTGACCGTGAGCATCCCGCCGTCCTTGCCACTGATCCCCGCCGCCTTGATGCCCAGAGACTGGATCTTGGTCACCAGCTCTTTGTTCACCTTGGAAAGCACCATCTCCGCCAGCTCCATGGTCTCTTGGTCGGTGACTCTGAAGCCGTCCACGAATTCCGTATCCATGCCCACCTTATCGGTCCATCGGCTGATCTCCTTGCCGCCGCCGTGGACTATGACAGGTTTGAAGCCTACCAGCTTCAAGAGCACCACATCCTCTATCACATTTTTCTTCAGTTCTTCATCTACCATAGCGCTGCCGCCGTATTTCACCACGATTATCTTCCTGTTGAACCGCTGTATATATGGAAGGGCCTCTACCAATACCTCTGCTTTATCTAAATACTTTTGACTTACCATTTTTCTTCTGTCGTCCTTTCTTCCTGTTTATGCTTCTGCTGTGTCGTCTTTTGCTTTTGGAGCCTTACGTGCTCAGCTTCTGTAGTCGCCGTTTATCCGCACGTAATCGTATGTCAGATCGCAGCCCCATGCCGCAGCCTTACCGTCTCCCTGATGGAGGTCCACCGTTATGAGAATCTCTTCCTCCGAGAGTATTTCGGATGCCCTTTCCTCGCTGTATGCTTCGTGGCGGGAGCCTTTGCAGACCGTGATCCTGCCCTTTGCAGATCCCATGGCAACATCTATGTTCTCTCCGCTGAAATCGCCTTCCGTATATCCGATGGCGCACAGGACTCTTCCCCAGTTGGCGTCCTCTCCGAACATGGCCGCCTTCAGCAAATTGGATGAGATCACCGACTTGCTTATTTTCCGGGCCAGTCTGTCGTCGGGGGCGCCTTCTACGATGCATTCGATCAGCTTGGTAGCCCCCTCTCCGTCTCTTGCCAGCATCTTCGCCAGATGAGTCGTCACCATGGAAAGGGCTTCTTTGAATTTCTCCAGCGCTTCGCACGGTTCGTCTATCTGCCGGTTTCCCGCCATGCCGTTTGCCAGTACCACCACCATGTCGTTGGTGGACGTATCGCCGTCGACACAGATCTGGTTGTAGCTTGTCTTGACGTCCTCCGACAGCGCCTGCTGCAGCAGCTCCGGCACTATGGCTACATCTGTTGTTATAAAGGAAAGCATGGTTGCCATGTTGGGGTCTATCATGCCGCTGCCTTTGGCGATTCCGCCGATCCGGCAGCTCTTGCCATCGAGCTGAAATTCCACAGCTATGGACTTGGGGATGATATCGGTCGTCATGATTGCCTCCGCCGCATCCTGTGACCCATCACCGCTGAGGTTCTTTGTCAGTCTTGGTATGCCTTCTGCGAAGGGCTCTATGGCAAGCTGCTGTCCGATAACGCCCGTGGAGCAGACTACCACGTCCTCGGTGCGACATCCTATAGTCTCTGCTGTGATCCTGCATGTTTCTTCTGCGATCTTGATACCGTCAGGTGCGCAGGTGTTGGCGTTGCCGCTGTTGCAGATGATAGCTCTGGCTTTGCCGTCAGCTAGGTTCCTCTTGGTCACGGTTAGTGGCGCGCCCTTCACCTTGTTTGTGGTGTAAACGGCAGCTGCGCTGCATATCCTATCGCTTACGATCAGCGCCATGTCCTTCGCGCCGTCTTTCTTGATGCCGCAGGCAGCGCCTGTCGCTTTAAATCCTCGAGGGCTGCATATGCCGCCCTTTATTGATACTTTCGTTTCCATATCGATCCTTTCATTTCTATATTAAGCCTTTCGTCTCCTCGATTCCCAGCATGATGTTCATATTCTGTATGGCTGCTCCCGAAGCGCCCTTTCCCAGATTATCGTATGTGGCCATAAGCAGGATGTTCTCGTCGCTGCCGCTGACTGAAATCTCCAGCCGGTTGGTTCCTGCCAGTCTGTTGGCTGCGATAAATCCGCTCTCGTCCATCTCTTCGACTACTTTTACCAGGCTCTGATCTGCATAGCGTTCTTTTAATATCTTTAGCGCTGCTTCCCGTGGGGAGCCTCCGATCCCCTTCATCATGCTTCCTTTTATCGGGATCGTCACCTCCATGCCGCTGTAGTAATCAGCCACCACAGGCATGAATGCCGGCGGACTGCCGATCCCTGTGGCTGCCATGATCTCCGGCAGGTGCTTGTGGCTTTGGGTGATGCCGTACTGGCGGGGACTCTTAAGCGGGTCCTGTTTCTCCTGTGACCGTGCATCCTTTGGCCCCTGCCTGTCTTTAATGCGATCTTCCGATTCGTACCGGGCGATCATCTTCTTGCCGCCGCCGCTGTAGCCTGTGATAGAGGTGGCTGAGAATGGATAGTCCGGCGAGATGACCCCAGCCTCAAGGAGAGGCTTTATCAGCAGGATCACGCCGGTAGCATGACATCCGGGCACAGCCACTCTGTTGCTGTTTCTGATTTTTTCACGCTGCCCTGGTAACAGCTCCGGCATCCCGTATACCCAGCTTTCGTCTGTCCTGTGGGCGGTGGAAGTATCAAGTATTCTGCAATCCGCAGGCGCCTCTGATGCCAGCTCTCTTGCCGCCCCGTCAGGCAGACACAAAAAGGAAACGTCGGCCTTCTTTACGCAAGCCAACCTTTCCTCTAAGATTTTTCTTTTCGTTTCATCTATATGGATCAGTTCGATATCGTCTCTTCGTTGAAAATATTCATGGATCTTCAGTCCTGTGGTGCCTTCCGCACCGTCGATAAATACCTTGTACATCCTATCAGCCTCCGGTGTATGCTTCTGCGTGTGTTTCTGGTTTCGCATATGCTTTTGAATTTTTATGAATTTATCAGCATATTTATTCATATTAGGATTTATCATACAACACTGGCGATATAATTTCAACTTTTTTTCGGCATTTTTTTGCACTTTTTTTAATACTTTTTTGCCGTCACCCCATTTTCTTGATTTCTTTTTGAAGTCTCCCGATGATTTTCTTTTCCAGGCGGGAGATATATGACTGGGAAATGCCCATGCGGTCCGCTACCTCCTTCTGAGTCAGCTCTCTTCCTCCCGCCAGACCGAATCGCATTTCGACTATTTTCTTTTCCCTGCCCGTCAGCTTGCCCATGGCGTATTTCAGCAGCTTGCGGTTCACCTCTTCTTCGATGTGTCCGTAGACTTCATCGTTTTCCGTTCCCAAAATATCCGAAAGCAGCAGCTCGTTACCGTCCCAGTCCACGTTCAGCGGTTCATCCAGGGACACCTCGCCTCGGATCTTGTTGTTGCGCCGCAGATACATGAGGATCTCGTTTTCTATGCACCTGGATGCATATGTAGCCAGCTTGATGTTCTTTTCCACTTTGAAGGTGTTCACTGCCTTGATGAGCCCGATGGTCCCTATGGAGATCAGGTCCTCCACGTTGATACCGGCGCTTTCAAATTTTCTGGCGATATAGACCACCAGCCTCAGATTGTGTTCGATAAGAAGATCCCGATCCTGCTTGCTGCCTTCCATGAAGCTCATGATGGCCCGGTGCTCTTCGTCGCCGGGCAGAGGTGGGGGCAAGGTATCGCTGCCTCCTATGTAAAAGATTTTACCAAGTTCTTTTCTTTTCCTTCGTAAAAACCATCTGATCCTGATTTGTTCCAGCCATTTTCTCAACATGTCGTTTCTCCCTTCATAGCTTACCATCGCTCATTTCATTGGAAAGCAACAGATCGCATCCTTCGATTTTTCGCTCTTCCATACGGAAGCTGCCTTCACCTTTCGCAATAACACATCCCTTGATTCGTCTTCCGTTGATTTCCACATGATCGGTCCGCACCGCCTGAAGCAATCCCTTCGAACCGATGGACGCATAGGGCACCATGCAGAGACGTTCCGGCGCCAGCGCTCCTGCCCTTTCCATACGCTCCCAAAGCGAACCGTCCGCCACAGCAACGGGCTTGCCGCTGACAGGCTCCCTAAGCTCATTTCCCGTGTCCAGAAACCCCCGCATCTCTTCGTGAAACTCGCCGATGCAAATGGTCACAGCAAATACATGCTCTCTGTAAAATTTTCTGTCTGTTACGGTTTTGATGATCTGCAAGGCAGTGATGAGGCAAAGGGCGATGAAAACAGCCAGCAGCCCTGCTTTCATGTCGCCGGTATATATGCCCGTTGCCGTATAGATGCCCGGATTGTGGGTGAGAAGCAGCAGCGCCATGGTGATCCCGCCCATGCAGTATGTGACGAGTATGAATATGAGAGCTTTCTTCCAGAGGGTCTTTTTCCCGAAGAGCACCAGACATACAGCCATGGCAAAGGCCAGCTCCATCAGCAGCACCACCGGCATCCTCACCGGAAGGAAAATCACCAGGGAAAACAGCCCGCACATGATGCCGCCTGCAACCAGCCGCAGCTTTCGTATGGCTCCTGTGATCCGCTCCCCTGTGATGCGTGCCGTTATGTAAAGGATCACCATTCCTATTATGAAATTTTCTGCGAAAAGAATGTCTCCGTATACGACCAAAGGCCTGCTCCTTTGCTGCTTGTTTCTTGCGATAAACTCGACCGGTAACTAGGATTATATCGCTTGGCAGAGGCGTAATTTGTCGAAGCCGGCAGATGCCTCGAGAAAAAATGCCGTGACAAAATTGAAAGCCCCGGTGGGGTGCCGGCTGAGATGTCCTCGTCACAGGGCAGCATGGGACAACTCTCGCAAGGCTCGAAGCCCCTCGTAAACTCGCGGTGTTACCGCTCAGACAGTACGAGGAGGCTATGTCGAGCCTTTTGCTTCGAGTTATCCTCATGCTGCCATCTGTTCCTGCGGATTACTCAGCCGGCACCCCACTGGGGCTTTTTTAATTTGATTATAGCGTTTTATTGGCTTTAAAACCGCACGATCCTACTCTGCTACATTTGCGGCAATAAAAAACCTGATAGGGTACCGGCGGCGTAATCCGCAGCTTGCGAGGACATCGCAGCCGGTATTCTATCAGGCGTTTTTGATATTATTCTATTGTCGTCGTTGCTTCAGAGGCTCTACAGCGCCTTCTTTGCCGTATCGCAAAGCTTGGTGAAGGCTGCCGGATCGTGGATAGCCATTTCCGAAAGCATCTTTCTGTTGATCTCGATGTTGGACTTCTTCAGCCCGTTCATCAGCTTGCTGTAGGAAATATCGTTCAGTCTTGCTGCGGCGTTGATCCTTGCGATCCACAGCTTTCTGTATTCCCTCTTCTTGTTCTTTCGTCCTACGTAAGCGGAACGAAGCGCTCTCATGGTTGCAGGCTTAGCGGCTCTGTAAGTCTTGCTCTTGGAACCGTAGTAGCCCTTTGCCATCTTTAAAATCTTCTTATGTCTCTTATGTGCATTTACACCTTTTTTTACTCTTGCCATTTTCCTACCTCCTACTTGCTCAATACTGCTTTGATTCTCTTCAAATCTGCGCTGGTTAAAGTTGTAGCCTTTCTCAGGCCTCTCTTTCTCTTCTGGCTCTTCTTAGTAAGAATATGACTCTTATATGCTTTGTTTCTCTTTACTTTTCCCGAACCTGTAGTTTTGAATCTTTTGCATGCGCCTCTATGAGACTTCATCTTCTGCTTTGCCATGGTGTGTCTTCCTCCTATTGTTTATTATTTTGATTCTTTATCAGCCTTTGGGGTGAGGATCATCGTAAGACTTCTTCCCTCAAAATTCGGCTTCTTGTCGATCTCACTCACATCAGAAACGGCCTCGGCAAATTTGTTCATTACCTCCATGCCTCTGGCAACGTAATCTCTTTCCCTGCCGCGGAATCGGAGACTCACCTTCAGCTTGTCGCCGTCCTTGAGGAATTTGGAGCCCGTCCTCGCCTTTACCATGATATCGTGATCTTCAATAAAGGTGGACAGTCTGATCTCCTTTACCTGCGTGTTCTTCTGCTTCTTCTTGGCTTCCTTTTCTTTCTTTTGCAGCTCATACTTGTACTTACCGTAGTCAAGTATCTTGCAAACAGGCGGATTGGCCTTCGGGGAAATGCAAACCAGATCCAGTTTCTTTTCCTCGGACAAATCAAGAGCCTCTTGTCTGCTCATAACGCCCAACTGGGTGCCGTCGGTATCGATCACTCTCAGTTCCTTCGCACGAATTTCTTCGTTGATCATAGCTTCTCTGCTAATTGTCTTACACCTCCAAAAAATATTAAAAGCGGATACAAGTATCCGCTCCAAACGCAACATTACCGGTGCTCTGCCATTTTGTGGTCGCAGAGTCTGGTCTGTTTGTTATTAACCCGAGTAACTTTCGCCTTCAGGTGAGAAGCGGAATACTTCTTCTTGATTACCTTAAAGACTATACCACAGGTTTCGAACAGTTGCAAGTGTTTTTTATTCGACCTTGACCCAGTAATCATCATTTTTTACTGGGATCTCAAGTGTTGATAAATCAAATCGCCCTCGGTCATCTACGTACTTACTATTTTGATTTTTTCCATTGGTATGGTAATAGTAACTTCCATTATAATAAATCATATAAGCATTATTTTTGCTAGCCGCTTCGTCCTTTGCTGCGATCATCATCAGGGAATATTGCCCATCCCCTTGCTTGAGAAGCGTTGGCTTCCACACTAACGCATCGCGATCGCTGACTCCATTCAAAATTTCTTTCTCCGTATCAGACAGTGATGGGTAAGCACCACCATAGGCTGTCTTGAAAGCGTCCAGGAGATTCTCCCACAAATGCTTATTATTTTGTATTTTTTGCGCATCACTCAGCAGCGAAAGGCTGGTCTTGAGATATCCGCTGGCGGAATTCCCTGCTGTGCCATCATCGGACACCGTATACTTGCCGTTTTCATAGAGTACGTACTTGCCATTTGCCGCCTTGTACAACAATCTGGTGATAGTTGCTGATTCAACATCACAGGTTATTTCGACGATCGTTCCGTCCACCTCAGCCAGCTCGATGATTTCGTCTCGCCTTCCATAAAGGCCTTCGTCGCTCAATGTTCCATCGGTATAGAGCTCCACCGCCGTAGTCTGTGCCGCCAAGACAACAGTCCTGCACTCGGTGATAAGAGAAGAATCCTGTGCTTTCTTGATCCAGCCGATCATTGAAGGGATCAAAATGGCAGCCAAGATCGCCAGAATCACCAGCACGACAATAACCTCCACCAACGTGAAGCCTTTATTGCCTTTTTTCTTTACTACCCTTCGAGCCTTCATATTGCACCTTCTCCTGCGTTTCTTACCTTATCAGTATAGCACTCGTCTCTCAGAAATTCAACGCTGCTTTGTCAAATTTCGTCAGCCGCCATAGCAAGCGACAGGCACAGCAAAACACCAGGCATTCAACCCTCAGAGGGGCAGACAGCCTGGTGCTACGTTTCACTCGCATTTTTTTCAGTTCCGCTTACAGCTCGGTCTTCCAGAGCCCGTGCTTGTTGCAATAGGCATACACTGCCAGCGGCTCGTCGCCCGGTTCTTCCCCGGACACGCCGAATGTTGCTCTCGGCTCTTCATCTGCTTTAAGTCTGACGAACTGTCCACCACGTTTCGTCTGCAGATAGATCCACTCGATGTAGTGTTCACTTTCCATGGGATGGCTGATCTCTCCCACATCAACACGCACGGTCCCTTCGTTTCTGTCCACCTTCGGCACGTGCTTTTCCTTGGCGCCGTCGGTTTCAACCGCATGGAGCAGCTTCATGTCCTCCCCGCAGCACTGGACATTGTCTCCGTCGCCCGTCAAAAACGTGACGGTACTCCCGCATTTTTCGCACATCAAAAACTTTACATCCATCTTCCAATTCCCCTCTTTCTCCGGCCAAGGCCCCTTTTGCTTTCCCTGTGAAAGCCGCCTTGCCGGTATGGTTTTCTTTACAGCTTAAGATCCTGAGCCAACTGCTCCTTGGAACGAAGTCCCACCAGCGTTTCCGCCACTTCTCCGTTCTTAAAGAAAATGAGCGTCGGGATGCTGCTGACGCCGTACTTCATGGCAAGCTGCTGCTGCTCGTCAACGTTGACCTTTCCCACCTTGATGGTGTCGTATTCTGCGGCCAGCTCATCCATGACCGGACCCTGCATCTTGCACGGACCGCACCAGGCTGCCCAGAAATCCACAAGAACAGGCACCGACGACTTTATTACTTCTGCTTCAAAATTTTCCTTTGTGATCTCTAATGGTTTCATATTGACCTCATTTCTTTTTCATTAGTATATCCGGTTCGGCAGATAAAATTCCCAATTCTGCTTTCTTTTCTCCCATTTTACACCTTTAAACTGGACTGTCAAGGTAAAATTTATATTTTCCCCTTTTTCTTGTAAACTCTTTTTTCATAAAGTATAATATTGCTATAACAATTAAGGAGCGATCCATGTCTGATAAATCAATCGAGAGCATAAAAATAGAAGAACTGCTGCCCATTCTGGACGGCATCAGCGATGCCGTATTCATCGATGACTGCGACGGCTACTGCATCTGGTGCAACAAGGCCTGCGAAGATCTTTACAAGATCTCCTTTTATGATGTCCAGGGCAAACACGTCCAGGAGCTGGAAGAAATGGGCGTCTTCACCCCTTCCGTGACGAAGCGTGTCCTGGAAGAGAATAGGGAAATCACCATCATCCACGAAAACAAATACGGCAAAAAGCTGCTCACTACGGGCACGCCCATCTTTGGCAAAGATGACCGGATCTCCAAGATCATCACCACATCCAGAGACATCACCCGGCTGACCAGTCTCAAGACCCAGCTTGAAAATTCCGCCGGGCCCATCATCGATATCAACGACATCGAAAACCTGGACTTTTCCAAGAGCGACATCATTGCCAGCAGCGTGACCATGCAGAACGTCATGGTACTTACCAAACGTCTCGCCACGGTCAACTCCACCGTGCTCATCACGGGAGAGTCCGGCGTAGGCAAAGGTCTCATTGCCAAGCTGCTCCACGAAGAAGGCAACAGGTGCGATGAGCCTTTCATCACCGTAAACTGCGGGGCGATCCCCGAAAACCTGATCGAATCCGAACTGTTCGGCTACGTGGCAGGAGCCTTTACAGGATCGCGTTCCGATGGAAAGCGCGGACTCTTCGAGGCAGCCCAGAACGGTACTATCTTTTTGGACGAGATCTCAGAGCTGCCGCTGAACCTGCAGGTAAAGCTCCTGCGTGTCATTCAGGAACGAGAGATCACTCCTGTAGGCGGCGTTACGCCTATCCCGGTGGATGTGCGTATCGTCTCCGCCACCAACAAACAGCTGATGGATCTGGTCAAGGAGGGCAAGTTCAGAGAGGACCTGTACTACAGGCTCAACGTGGTTCCCATCAATGTGCCGCCGCTGCGGGACAGACCGGAGGATGTGCTGCCCTTGCTTCAGAGCAATCTCATTAAATACAACGAGAGCCTTCACGAAAACAAGTCCTTCAGTCCTGAAGCGCTTACCGTCCTGCTAAGATATCCGTGGCCGGGCAACATACGAGAGCTGCAGAACATCATCGAA
Organism: Bacillota bacterium; assembly: GCA_030526925.1. GTDB lineage: Bacteria > Bacillota > Clostridia > Peptostreptococcales > Anaerovoracaceae > Lentihominibacter. The sequence continues at coordinate 18,989 of JAUNBU010000013.1, forward strand.
CGGCTCATCATCACCACCAGCGACGACATCATCACGGAGGATAACCTTCCTATCTTTATAAAGGACGCAGCCGAGTCCAATGCCAACATCTATCTGGACGCTTCCCTGTCTGCAGCCATGGAAAAGGCAGAACGGGAGATCCTCAGCAAGGCTCTGACAAGCTACAAGACGACACGTGCTATGGCAAAGGTCCTGCAAGTAAGCCAGCCTACTATCGTCAGGAAGCTGCACAAGCATGGTCTTGGCAACGGTCACCCGGATGAATCCGGCGATATTTAGCGATACGTTTTTGTATCAGCGATACATTTTTGCATCGCACCCCTGGATGCTTGTATTTTTAACCATGTCCTTGTTTTAAATCCTGTACAAAGCTTTTGCGATACATTTTTGTATCGCATTTTATTTTTCTTTTAGAATCCTTTTAGTATTCCTTTAAGGGTTTTCGAGTTTGTATACATTATTTTTTTGTTTTTTTATCCCCGTCCACCCTTGATTTTTCAACGTTTTTATAAGGATTTTTCTTTTTCTTTTTTACTTCACCCAAAAAACTTGTTTCACCCACCCAATTGGCACATCTGTTGCGTATTATAGGGGTGGCGACAAAAGGCGCCAATTCAAACAGATAAGTTATTTTAATAATAATAAGGAGGACTTGAAAAAATGACAATGAATGCACATGATTACGTTGCAGGACTAGTTGAAAAGGGCAGAAAGGCCCAGGCTATCGCCGAAAACTTTACACAGGAAGATGTAGATCTTATTACAGCTGCTGTGACTTACAACCTGACTAAGCCGGAAAAGGCAAAGAAATTTGCTGAAATGCTGGTTGAAGAATCCGGAATGGGTATCCCTGAGGATAAGGTTGCAAAAATCTACGGCAAAGTTTGGGGCGCATACCTCCAGATGAAAGATGAGAAGTCCGTAGGTCTCCTGGAAGAAAACAAAGAAACAGGAATGCAGAAATGGGCTAAGCCAATGGGCGTTGTTGCCGGTATCATGCCTGTAACAAACGGCGAAGCTACTCCGATCGTTAAGTCAAACATGGCTCTTAAGACGAGAAACGCTATCATTTTGGCGCCTCACCCTAAGTGCAAGAAGCTGAACGTTGTTATCGTTGACGAAATCAGAGCTACTCTGAAGAAGCTGGGATATCCTGAAGATCTGGTACAGACTTGTGCTCCTGAATGGGTCAAGCTGGAAACTTCTCAGGAAATGATGAAACAGTGCGACTTCATCCTGGCAACAGGCGGCGAAGCTCTCGTAGAGACAGCTTACTCCTCCGGAACTCCGGCAATCGGCGTTGGCGTTGGTAACTGCGTATCCATCGTAACAGGCAAAACTCCGATGAAGGACGTTGCTGACATGATCTGCAGATCCAAGGCATTTGATAACGCTACTTCCTGCTCAACCGAAAACAACATCATCGTATTCGAAAGCTGCTACGATGAATTCATCAAGGAAATGGAAGCTCACGGAGCTGTTCTCTTCAAGGACGGTTCAGAAGAAAAGGCAAAGCTGCAGAAGACTATGTGGCCTAACACGCCTAACGACAGCGTTCTCAACAGAGCAATCGTTGCTCAGAATGCAGAAACCATCGCTAAGCTGGCTGACATCGACGTTCCTGCAGGAACAAGAGTCCTGATGGCTGAAGAAAACGGCGCAGGCCTTGATCACCCGTTCGCAGGCGAAAAGCTTTCACCTGTATCCGGAATCCAGAAAGCTAAGGATCTTGACGAAGCTATCGAGAAGCTGATGGGAATGCTTAATTACCAGGGTAAAGGACACAGCTGTGGTATCCACACTACCGATCAGGCTGACGTTGACAAACTGGCAGCAGCAGCTCCTGTAACAAAGGTTGTTGTAAACCAGCCTCAGTGCCTGACTAACTCCGGTGGTTGGGACTGCGGATTCCCTGTATCCATGACACTGGGTTGCGGAAC
>JAUNBU010000013.1:21028-22430 GCA_030526925.1 Bacillota bacterium
ATGTCAGCAATCAAAGATAAGGATTTAAAGTATAACATTCACTCATGGTCCGCACAGGGCAACCTGAATCCTAAGGTTATCACCAAAGCTGAAGGAATCTATTTCTGGGATGAAGACGGCAAGAAATATGCTGATATGTCATCACAGCTGGTAAACTCCAACCTGGGACACGGCAACAAAGCTATCGTTGACGCCATCGTTGAACAGGCTCAGAAGATCCCGTTCATGGGTCCTGGATTCGCTATGGACTGCAGATCCGATGCTGCTGAAGCCATCGTTGAAGCTTCCGGTTTCAAAGGCGGCAAGGTATTCTTCACCAATGCAGGTGCAGAAGCAAACGAAAACGCTATCAAGATCGCAAGACAGTACACGGGCAAGCAGAAGATCTTCTCCCAGTACAGATGCTATCACGGTTCCTCCGCAGGCGCAGGAATGTTGACAGGCGAACCGAGACACTTCTTCAACGAGCCGGGCGGTCCTGGATATGTAAAGTATGACGGACCTTACGCTTACAGAGCACCTAAGGCATGCAACTTTAAAAACGAAGATGAAGTTGCTGATTTCTATCTGGAACTGCTGGAAAATCAGATCCTTTACGAGGGACCTGAAGAGATCGCAGCTATCTGGTTTGAATCCGTAGTTGGTTCCAACGGCATCCTCATCGCTCCTGTTAAATGGTATCAGGGCGTAAGAGCACTCTGCGACAAGTACGACATTCTCATGGTTGCTGACGAAGTTATGTCCGGATGGTACAGAACCGGCAAATGCTTCGCATTCCAGAACTTCGGATATGAGCCTGACATGGTTACATTTGCAAAGGGCTGCACTTGCGGATACATTCCTCTCGGCGGCGTTATCATGCAGGAAAAGATCGCCAAGTTCTTCGACGGAACTTCCATGGGCTGCGGACTTACCTACTCTGCTCATCCGATGGGATGCGCTGCAGCAGTAGCTACTATCGCAGAATACAAGAACGCCGACATCGAAAACAAGATGAAGGTTACGAGCAAGGCTCTTGCTGATATCCTGGACGGATACGTTGAAAGCCACCCTTGCGTTGGCGAAGTTAGACACATCGGTCTGTTCTCAGCTATCGAGCTGGTTAAGGATAAGGCTACAAGAGAAGCTCTGGTTCCTTATGGAAAGGATCCTGAAGGCACCATGGCTAAGATCCTGGGTATGCTGGTAGCTGAAGGCTTCTGGACTTACACCCACGAAAACATGATCCTGGTTTGCCCTCCACTGACTATCACTGAAGAAGAGCTGAAAGAGCAGATGGCTATCATGGATAAGGTACTGGATTCCGTAGACAAAATGATCTAGTCCAAAATAAAGTAAAGTACTCCTAAAAAGAAGGTGGTTTCGATCCCACCTTCTTTTCTTTTTTGTGCTCAAACATGTG
>JAUNBU010000186.1 GCA_030526925.1 Bacillota bacterium
CTTCCGGGCCGCTGATCTTGCCGGTGATGGCTGACGCCGCCGCTACAGCCGGGCTTGCCAGATATACCTCGGATTTTACATGACCCATCCTGCCTACGAAGTTCCTGTTGGTCGTCGCCACGCACCGCTCTCCGGCAGCCAGGATACCCATATGTCCGCCGAGACATGGCCCGCAAGTAGGTGTGGAAACCACGCAGCCTGCGTCTACGAAAATGTCAAGATAGCCTTCCTTGATGCAGTCCTTGTAGATCTGCTGGGTCGCCGGAATGATGATTGCCCGCACGTCAGGGTGAACCGTCCTGCCCTTCATGATCTTTGCAGCCAGAGCCATATCCTCCAGCCGCCCGTTGGTGCAGGAGCCAATGACTACCTGATGGATAGGAACGTCGCCCACCTGGTCGATGGTCTTGGTGTTCTCCGGCAGATGCGGGAAGGAAACCGTCGGCTTCAGCTTGGAAAGATCAATGTCGTAGGAAGCCGCATACTGAGCGTCCTCGTCTGGCGCATAAACCGTCCACGTGCCCTTTACACGACCTGCCATATATTTTTCCGTCACTTCGTCTACCATGAAAATGCCGTTCTTGGCGCCGGCTTCAATGGCCATATTGGCGATACAGAGTCGGTCGTCCATGGAAAGGTTTTTCAGCCCGGGTCCCATAAATTCCATTGATTTGTAAAGGGCTCCGTCTACGCCGATCATGCCGATGATGTGCAGGATAACGTCTTTGCCGGTCACGTTTTCGCTAAGGCTGCCTGTCAGGTTGAATCGGATGGCTTCCGGCACCTTGAACCATGCCTCTCCCGTCGCCATGCCTGCCGCCATGTCGGTGCTGCCTACTCCCGTGGAAAAAGCTCCCAGGGCGCCATAGGTGCAGGTGTGGGAGTCCGCGCCGATGATGCAATCCCCTGCCTTTACAAGTCCCTGCTCCGGCAAAAGGGCGTGCTCGATGCCCATGCGTCCCACATCGAAGAAATTTTCCACGTCGAACTTCCTGGCAAAGGTCCTGCACTGCATGCACTGCTCCGCCGCTTTAATGTCCTTATTAGGCGTGAAGTGGTCCATGACCAGGGAGATCTTTTCCCGATCGAAGATCCCGTCAAAGCCTGCTTTTTCAAATTCGTTGACCGCTACCGGCGTGGTGATGTCGTTGCCCAACACCATATCCAGTTTAGCGCGGATCAGCTGTCCCGCCACCACGCTGTCCAGTCCTGCGTGGGCGGCTAAAATCTTTTGGGTCATTGTCATTCCCATTGTATCCTTCCTCCTTATATGTGTCTTGACTGTTATCTGTTTTGTTCGGTTTTATCCGGCTTCGTCTTGCTTTCCTATTCTACGAAGTGGTCCTTGCGGTTCTGCCTGTTGAGGGCGCTGACCAGTGCATTGACCGATGCCAGGATGATGTCCTCGTGGATGCCTACGCCCCAGAACTGGTTCTCGTCGCTGTCCTCGATGCAAACGTATGCCGCCGCCTTGGAGCTGGATTCCGCCGTCAAAGCGTGCTCCGAATAGGTGACGAATTTATAGTCAAAGGTGTACGGCGACATCTTCAGCGCATTACTGATGGCGTCCAGACGTCCGTTGCCCACCGCTTCAAACTGGAACTCGTCTCCGGCGATACGCACCTCGATCTTGGCGATCATGCCGTCGTTTGATTTATAGTCGGACGCCTTGCGGAAGGTAGCGTCCGTAATGTCGATAGGGTCGAATACGTTGATGTACTCCTTTGCAAAGGCTTGATAGACCTCCACCGGAGAAAGCTCCTTGTGCTCCTTGTCGGAAAGGTCTTTCACCATGTAGCCTATCTCTTCTCGCATCTGCTGCGGGATGGCGTAGCCGAAGTTCTGCTCCAGGATGTAGGCGACGCCGCCCTTGCCCGACTGGCTGTTGATGCGGATAACGTCAGCTTCGTACTCTCTGCCCACGTCCTGGGGATCGATAGGCAGATACGGCACCGTCCACTTATCCAGCTTCTTGGCCTTGCGCCACTTCATGCCCTTGGCGATGGCGTCCTGATGGGAGCCGGAAAATGCTGCAAAGACCAGCTGTCCGCCGTATGGCTGTCTCGGATGCACCTTGATGTCCGTGTATTTCTCGTAAACGTCCACTACCTCCGGCATGTTTGTAAAGTCCAGCTGTGGGTCCACGCCGTGGGAAAACAGGTTCATCGCCAGGGTCACGATATCCACGTTGCCGGTGCGCTCCCCGTTGCCGAAAAGCGTTCCTTCTATTCTGTCGCCTCCTGCCAAAATCCCCAGCTCCGCATCGGCGACCGCCGTTCCTCTGTCGTTGTGAGGATGGAGGGAGACGATGACGTTTTCCCTGTTGTGGAGATTCTCGCACATGTACTCGATCTGGGATGCGTACACGTGAGGCATGGACATGGCAACTGTTGCCGGCAGGTTGATGATAACCTTGTTGTCCGGCGTCGGCTCCCATATGTCTATGACTGCATTGCATATCTCTGCGGCGAAGTCCACCTCGGTGCCTGTAAAGCTTTCCGGTGAATACTGGAAGCTGAACTCGGTCTCCGGATACTTGACAGCAAACTCCTTGATGAGCCTGGCTCCGTCCGTAGCGATCTTGATGATGTCCGGTTTTTCCTTTTTGAACACCTGCTCCCGCTGTGCCAGGGATGTTGAATTGTAAAGGTGTACGATGGCTTTTTTGGCGCCTTTCAATGCGTCGAAGGTCTTCTTGATGATGTGCCTTCTGGACTGGGTCAGGACCTGCAAAGTCACGTCGTCGGGAACCAGGTTATCGTCGATGAGCTTTCGCAGGAATTGATATTCTGTCTCGGAGGCTGCCGGGAAGCCCACTTCGATTTCCTTGAAGCCGATCTTCACCAGGTATTTGAAAAATTCCACTTTTTCGTCTAGGCTCATGGGAACGATGAGGGCCTGGTTGCCGTCTCTCAGATCCACGCTGCACCAGATGGGTGCTTTCTCGATGTGGTCCTTTCTTGCCCAGTTGTTGTGATCTCCTTTCGGCGGGAAATAGCCCACCTGATATTTGTCGTAGTTTTTCATGTCGATAAATCCTTTCTAAATAAATAGCCTCCGTCTCAAACTAAGAGACGAAGGCGTTAGCTTCCGCGGTACCACTCTTATTGATATGCTGTTTCGGCGTTCTTTGCTTTTCTGCTTGCCTGCCGTTTCAAAGGCGATAGCCTGCGCTTTGCATGATCTGCCGGCGCACGTGCCCTTTGCCCTTTGAAAAACCACATATCCACTTAAAGGTTCTGCTCCCGGGTGAGACATTTGATTGCGTATACAGTCTTGCACCAACCGACTGCTCGCTGAAATACCTTCCTCAAATTTATTCCGTTCATCGCATCTTGATAAAATTGTCTTTCGAGAAATCCCCTGACTTCCGGAAACCCTCGTTAGATACTAATATATAGTAGGAAAAAGCGTTTGTCAACATGGAAAATTTAAATTATTCTGCGTGAATCGTATCATTTCCAATGCTTCAGCTGCGAAAGGTGGGCGTCAAACTGGATGCGACGGTCTTCCTCTGCCAAATTATCAGGATTAGGCATATGGCCAACAAGGTAATCAAGCAAGGTATCCTTGGACTCATATGCAAAATCACCACCTGTATAGCACCATTTGCAGTAATCCTCATTGTAGCTTCCGTCCGGTTCGCGGCTGATCAGATCGTCTTCATTTAGCGGCATCCCGCAGCACTGGCAGACAAGCTGTCTTGGAGAGCCGAGAAGCGTATTGATAGATACATCAAATTCTCGCGACAATAATTTCAGCGTGTCCGTGTTGGGCTGAGTTTCCCCGGTTTCCCAGCGGCTTACCGCCTGCCT
>JAUNBU010000187.1 GCA_030526925.1 Bacillota bacterium
GCCAGTTCGCTGTCCAGCATGTAAAGACCTTTGCTGTCGCTTCCGAACAGTTCGAATTTCTTCACCATGTCGTCTGCCGTATCTTCTTCCTCTGCCTGTTCCTTGACGAACCAGTCCAGGAACTGCATGGTCCTGAAGTCCTTTTCCTTGTAGGCTTCTGCATAGATGTCGTGGATCAGTCCCGTCACATAGCGCTCGTGCTTAGCGCCTTCCTGCAGCGGATCGATAAACTTCTTGAATTTCTTGTCCGGCTTGTCGATGGCTTCCAGAACTACCTCTTCTCCGTTCTGCTGAAGGTAATCCATGAAGAGGATGGCGTGATCTCGCTCTTCCTGAGCCTGGACCTTATACCAGTTGTAAAATCCGTCCAGACCTTCATTCTTGTAATAGTTGGACATGTCTAAATAAAGATAGGCTGAGTAAAATTCTTTGTTGACCTGATCGTTCAACAGTTCGACTACTTTCTTTGATAACATTGCAATACCTCCTTGTGATTTCGTTTCGGTGATTAAAGCACGGGGAAATTCCTGTGCTCCATGTTCATGACTTGATTATATCACGAAGTATGATGAGATAGCAACGATATTTTACCAAAACAGTCCACTTTTTTAAACCTTTTTTAAAAGTCCTTTCGCCTGTATATCCCGCCGGAGACCAATACCGACGCTAAAAAGACCACAAGCGCAGCGCCCCAAAGCAGCAGAGCCAGCATTTCCTGGCTTACGGTCAGCAGCCCCCACGAAGAAGCGAGTTCTATGAGAAGCCCCTGCCTTTTCATCAAGAGGAAGGCAACAACCAGCAAAATGAAAATCCCCAGGAACACGTAGCGTCCCTTTTCCACACCGAACCGAAACATGATAGGGAGCAGAACGCAGCCCATCATAAGCCCCAGGGGCATCAAAACCAACATAAACATGATGTTTTCCTGCAGATTTCTGCTGATTAGGAAGCCCCCAGCCACCGAAATCACACCGGCGCAGAGAGCGATCAGCAGCAGGATCAGGTATCTGGAAAACATCAGGTCTTTACGGGAAACCGGCATGGTCAGCGCATAGTGCTCCCAACCCACCTTGTCGTCGTATGCCATGGACGTCATGGGAAGCAAAATGACCAGCATGACCATGATGCTGCCGAAAAATGCGTAATTATCGTTGAAGATCGACAATACAAACCAGGCTACGATCACAAGCAGATACACTTTCCATTGCTGTTTCATATTGAGAAGATCCTTCAAAATCAAACCCTTCATCACTTTTTCTCCTTTACAAAAAACACCATGATATCTTCAATAGACGCATCATCCACTGTAAAACCTCCGGGGATCTTTCGCCTCTCCACAAGGGCCTCCACGCCGAACTGGCTCTTTCTCACTCCTGCCACTGCAGCATCGTCTATCCCATTCAATTCTTCCGGCCTGCACTTGAGGACGCCGTATCTCTCCAGCAGCGCATCCTTGCTTTCGCTGAAGATGATCCTGCCTTCGTGGATAAATGTGATGTAATCGCAGATTTTTTCCAGGTCGCTGAGGATGTGCGAGGAAAGGAAAATACTGTGGTCTTCCTCCTGGATAAATTCCAGAAAAATATCTAGGATCTCTTCTCGCACAATGGGATCCAGCCCGCCGGTAGGTTCATCTAAAATCAGCAGCCTGCTGTCGTGGGAGAGGGCTACTGCTATGGAAAGCTTCATCTTCATGCCTTTGGAGTATTCCTTGATCTTTTTCTTTTCCGGCAGGTTGAACCGTTCCGCGTAAGCATGGAAAGTCTTTTCCTGCCAGGTGCGGTAGCAGCTTCCCATGATCCTGTCAATGTCCCGCAGCGTCATTTCCTCCGGAAAGCCGCTCTGGTCCAGCACCACGCCGATGTACTCCCGTGCCCCTTTGTCCCGGGGATCGAATTGAGTCCCCAGCAGGCTCACCTCTCCTGCATCCGGGTTTATCAGACCCAACATTCCCTTGATGGTGGTGGTCTTGCCTGCCCCGTTTTCTCCGATAAATCCCATGATATATCCTGTCGGCAGAGTCAGGTCTATGTGGTCCAGTTTGAAATCACCGTAGTTCTTGGTGAGATCTTTGATTTCTATTGCGTTGGTCATGTCATTCCTCCTCGTAAATCAAATCCATCATCTGCTTTAAGTCTTCCAGGCTCAAATCACAGCTTACGGATAAAGATATGATTTCCTTGATGTGCTGCTCTATCTTCTTTAAATATTCTTCTCTGATCAGATCCATGTTCTTCTGGGCTACGAAGCTGCCCTTGCCTGTCATGGTGATGATGAATCCGTCCCGCTCCAGTTCCTCATAGGCCCGCTTGGTGGTGATGACGCTGATGCGCAGTTCTTTGGCCAGAAGCCGCATGGAAGGCAGGGCGTCCCCTTCCTTCAGTTCTCCTGTCAGGATCTTTTCTTTGATCTGAGTGCTGATCTGGTCGTAGATCGGCTTGCCGCTGGCGTTGCTGATTATAATATTCAAAGGGATTCCTCCATTTCCATATTGTATATACCCATTATATACAATATTTACGCCTTGTCAACAAAAAACCCATAAACGGGCGCATATATTTTATATGACACTCGGCGCGGCTTCCGGCGTGGGTCCCCGCAAGTCAGGGGCAGTTGGGTCAGTTGCAGCTTAAAATGGTCAGTTGCAGCCAAAAAAGTTAAAGAAATGTAAAATAAGGCAAAAATAGTTTGACGGCAGGCTGAACTTTGTCTATGATAGGACTTGTTGGATTATGACAGACTAAATTTCAAGCTTGATTTATGGAGGAAGAAATGATTAAGATCAATGAAGACAGATGTATCGAGTGTCTGACGTGCCTCAGTGTGTGCCCTTTCACGGTACTGGAGGATGTTGACGGCAGACCTCAGCTCGCACCGGGAAAAACATGCCTCAAATGCATGCACTGCGGCGCCATCTGTCCTACGGAAGCCATCACCTTTGACGAAAAACCTTCGATCCTTTCCGACGAACTGCCGGTACCCGGCAATGACTTTTCCAAGGATCTGAAGAATCATATATTGACCAGAAGGTCCTACCGGCATTTTAACGAAGAACCTGTGCCGCGCGGGATCATTCAGGATGCGCTGGAGCTGGCCTCCTGGGCGCCGAGCGCCAAAAACCAGCACCCTACCAAGTGGATCGTCATCGAATCCAGAGAGCTGATGGATCAGATAATGGAGCTGATTTTGAAATACACCAAAGAGACCGGCATCTCCCCTGAGATCGCCTCGGAGCTGGAGGCGGGAAACAATGTGGTCATGGGCACCGCCCCTACCCTGCTTCTTGCCTATGCCAGAGACAATGCCATTTCACCGGAAACGGATACCGCCATCGCCATGACTACGGTGGAACTTTACCTTCAGGCCAGAGGCGTAGGCACCTGCTGGGCAGGATATTTGAAACGAATGGCAAATGCCATCCCTGAAATCAGGGCACTCCTTCCGGAGCTTCCGGAAAACAATAGCTTCTACGGCGCCTTCATGATCGGCTATCCGGAGGATGAGAAGTATCTCCATATTCCCGAGCGATTGAAACGCGCTGATATCAGATGGGCTTAGATACATAAAAACAAAAAACGGAATCATCAGACCCAAAATGGTGACTGGTGTAAAAAAAAAGTAGTGATATGTTGTTCGCGCTGTCCTCATCGCAGAGCAGCCTGGGATACCCCTCGCAAGCCTCGAAGCCCCTCGTAAACTCGCAGCTCTGCTGCTCAAACAGTACGAGGAGGCTATGTCGAGCCTTTGCTTCGGGACATCCTCATGCTGCTATCTGCTCTTGCGGATTGC
>JAUNBU010000188.1 GCA_030526925.1 Bacillota bacterium
GCTTTTCCATATACCTTATGAGTTGCCGACTAAAGTTCCTTTACATGAGTGTCCAGAGTGATGCCCAGCTCCTTGGCATAGCCGAAGTAGGTATCCACCTGATCCATGGTCAGCATATCCGACGAAATCAGCCCCGTCTGGTCGAACTCATCGTTCAGGAACAGCTTGGAGAACAGGAACCCGCCCTGTCCGGTCAGATACATCTCCGCCGTGATGCCGGCACGCTCGTAGGACTCGACCAGCCCCGGAGCGCTGACGTGGGTTTCCACCAGAACGTCCTTGCCGTCCTTCTTGCCGTAGGCTTCAATGACCATGCAGCCGGAATCGCAGACAAGACCCTCATCGATGATTTCCTTGATCTCCTCCTTGAACTTAGGAGCAGGAGGGATGTGCTTCAGCACAACATCGAAAGGAGAGACTTCCACATCGCCAACCTTTTCCTTTTCATGGGAAAGGAGCCCCGCTCTGTAGAGCGGTTTTGCGAAGTCAACTCCGGCGCCCGCATACTTAAAGTAAGCATTCTTGGCGCCTTTGAAGAACTTTTCTGCGTTGAAGCTGTAATGGATCGGTTCGTCGTGGCAGTGTTCTACGAAGGTGATCTCTTCGTCCATGTAGTCGTACTGTCTCTTGATCGGGTGCTCGAAGGCTTCCAGTCGCACCAGTTTGCCGTTTTCGAATGCGTAACCTTGCTCGGACATATCGTGAAGAGCTGTAACAGGTGACCACCAGAAAGGCAGGAACCGCTTGGTTATTGCGCCTTCCCACACGATGTTGTAGATGGTATCGCAGCTGTCCAGATAGCGCATGGCGTCTCGCGTTGCGGCACAGATCAGTCCCGGAGCGGAACCGGTGCCTACCAGAGCCAGCTTGCCGATCTCGGCAAATTTCGGACCGTATACGTCATACTGGATGCGGATGCTTTCCACCCAGTCCTCGTGCAAAGAAGTAGTTGCGGCATAGTCCTGATAGTTTGCCTTTACTTCCAGCGCAGCGTCCAGTACGTTCTTGGTGCATTCCAGAGGAAGACCGTTCAAAATCAGGTCTACGCCCTTGGCTGCAGCTACGATGCTGTCCTTGTCGTGTGCGTCAATTGTTGTTCCGGTAGCTTTCTTCAGTGTCTTTACCAGGTTGTCAACGGCCGTTTTATCTCTGTCGGCGCAGATGATCTGCTCCACGTTCGGTTCCAGATCCAGCCTTTTGGCAGCTGCGGAACCTTGTGCGCCAACACCTAAAACGAGCACTTTCTTGGATTTCATTTTTCTCAACCTCTTTCTTTTACTGGTTTTCCCGAAGCTGTTTACTCCGGGGCTTGTAACTCCTTGAGGCCGTCCACAATGATTTTTTCAACTTTTTCCGTAAGCTCCTTTTCTTCCTGTCGCGTGATATTGGTCGTCTCGATTGGCGGATGGATCAGTACATCGATCTTCGCGCCCGTCAGGCGACCCTTCTCTTCGAACATCTTGTAGCTTCCGTTCAAAGAAACAGGAACAATAGGTACCCCTGGCTTTGTGGCAAGCTTTAAGGAGCCTTTGTGGAATGGGCCGGGAACAGGGCCCTTGCTTCTCGTTCCCTCCGGGAAAATCGCCAGAGAGAAACCTTGTTCTACGTACTTGATGCCTTCGTTGATGGCCTTTAGGGAAGACCGCGGGTCGTTTCGCTCGATGAAGACGCTCCTGATCCGTCTGATCCATTCTCCGTAGAGAGGGATCTTGGAAAGGGCATCCTTGGCGACGAATCCAAACTGAAATTTGGTGAACACCGCGCAGTAAGCGACGATGTCCGCATAGCCTTGATGATTTCCTACAAAAACGACAGGACCTTCGTCTGGTAGGTTTTCAAAGCCGCGCACATTCACTTCGCTTCCGAAGGTTTCCATCACCATAGGTCCCCAGGTGGCGGTAGACTTGAGAATGTATTTCCTCTCCCGTTCATGATCGCCCGCCGCCTTGGCGGCCTCGATCTCCTTCTTGTTCACCCTGAGATATTTCAGACAGTAAACCAGCTTGGCAAATCCCGGGATGTTGGCAAATACGTTCATTCAGTCTCCTTCCTGTACTCTTTCTGTTTTGTTCTTCTCGTGTGATGGTTTCGCCGGGCTGCATAGCGCCGTTACGGAGCCGTACTGCTAAATGCGTATGCCGTTGTGATGCTGTATCGCAGCACCCAGTCATGAGCCGCATAGCAGGACCCTCTGGCAGCCCCATGGCTGTCGGCCCATCGGCCGGCAGCACGGCAGGCCCCTTTGATCGCCCTGTGGGCGTCGGACCTTTGATCGCCAGGTCAACGACCCGCAGCACGGTTATGCTGCCGCATCATTGCATAGCGGCACGCCCGGACCTTTTGATCGCCCCATGGCTGTCGGCCCATCGGACCGCAGCACGTTTACGCTGCCGCATCATTGCACAGCAGCGCGCCCGGACCTTTTGACCGCCCTATGGGCATCGGCCGGCATCGGCGTACATAGACAAGGATATTATAGCATAGGGACTGCAGATTTGTCTGGCAATAATCGCAGGGAGCGCACCTTTTGCCCAAGGTCAGCAAAACAGTGCCGCAAGATTGTAACCAAAAGTGATTAAATCAGTGCGCCTGCGGCTGTACCCCCGACAGCCTGGAGCGATTCACTAAAAACCATAATCAGCCGCTAAATGCCCACAGGTCTGCTCGGGTTGCCATTATGTTCCGGCATATGCCAATGTCCGGCAGAGGACCGCCGCCCCTCAGAAAGGCAGGCGGACACTCTGCCGCCTTTCCATAAACCACCTGCGGCCTCCCTTGCTCAGCTCCTGTCGCTGTTGCCCGATGTTTGCTATCACTACACTCTGCCTGCCATCGCTGTTCGCTGTTTACTGTCCCCACACTCTGCCTGTCGTTGCTGCCCGCAGTCTTCCATCACCATACGCTATCCGGCAGAGGACCGCCGCCCTTCAGAAAGGCAGGCGGACACTCTGCTGCTTTTCCATAAAGAGCACTCTGATCTTGCGGCGCAACCCTTGTCCTCTCTGTGCGCTATCTGCCATCGCCACACTCTGCTTGTCGTCGCTGCCCGCTGTTTGCTGTTGCCACACCCTGCCTGCCGTCACTGGCGCTGCCTGTCATCACGGCTCCGCTCCGACTTTTATCATGTGTTTGCGGCGCATCGACCCTACTCATAAATATACACCCGCTTTTTAGGACAAAAATTCGGGGAAATGGCACAAATTTTTAAAAAATCTAAAAAAATTGCGCCATTTTGATGGAAAGAGTTGCCACATTGATCACAGCCGCAGCCTTTTCCTGCATCATAATGATGCTTACAATTCCCTCAATGAATAAACATGCATGAGGACCCGTGCAACTCCACTGCTTTGCGTATAATTATACAACCATTGATTTTGAACTAAAACTCAAAAGACACAAAAATCTGCGGAAAAATGATTTTTTGCGCCTTTTGTTAAAATTTCCCACGTTCAGAATCATGGTCAGATATCATGAATCAGATATAGTTCAGATACATCATAGATAATAGGCATTAGACCCTTTCGGCTGTTCACCGTTGACACCAGGGGAGGGGCGACGAAACAATCAAAGAATTTAAAAAGTAACATGCCGCAGTCCACACCATGACCCATAGCAAGCCCTATGGCCCATAGCAAGCC
>JAUNBU010000189.1 GCA_030526925.1 Bacillota bacterium
ATTTCTCCTTGTTTATTGTTATAATCAATAATATAATGATATAATAACATATTGACTAAAAAAAATGTAGAGATTATATGAATCTTGAGAAAAATCTGCGAGGAGAAAACAGCCATGGAAACGCGAAATTTACTGGTCAGAGAGTCTGAATTTGACGATTACCGATACTTTGCCGAGTGGGAGACAGACCAACAGGTCATAAAGTATCTCAGCTTTGACGAGGGCAGGACCTATGAAGACGTGGTAAAGGAAGCCCTTTACAATAAAATAGACCCTACCAAGATGGACTTTACCGTTGTGGACCGGCAGAGCGAGAAACCGGTGGGCAGGATATATCTGTCGCGCATCGACCGGCACTCCGACTCTCTGGACATAACTAAATTTTATATCGGAGACACTTCAATGTGGGGCAAGGGCCTGGGCAGAGAGATCCTCAATGAGCTTCTTGAGTACTGCTTCACCTTCCTTCATATGGAAAGGGTGACACTGGACTACTATACGGGGAACAAGGGCGCCGCCACATTGTATGAGAAGCTGGGCTTCAAGGACGAAGGCATAGCCAGAAACGCCACCAAGAAAGATGGCAGATACTATGACCTTCATCTCATGTCCATTTTGCGTGCTGAATTTTTTGGCGACAACCGATAGCCGACAGCCCGTGATATGGGTGTCACAGACCGATAAAGACCGATACTGTGTAACCTCCGCAATATATCAGGGAACTCCCGGAATCAAGGGAGTTCTTTTTTTGTCAAGTTCTTTAAAAAGTACAGAAAAATGCAGGATTTACTGTTGACTGGGTCTGTATTTAGTGTATAATTTTCCTTGGAGAGTAAAAAATAACGATATATTGTGGTGTAGAAGCCGAGAGGGGAAGTACAACATGGAACAGATCAAACAGATAATCAAGAGAGACGGCAGAACGGTTGAATTTGAGCTTGAGAAGATCACCGACGCCATCTACAAAGCAGCAGAGGTCCTGGGAGGAAGAGACCACGATACGGCACAATTTCTGGCGAGACAGGTGGAGCTGTATCTGGTGGAAATCTGCCACAATGAAATCCCTACGGTAGAACAGATACAGGATGCCGTAGAGAAGATCCTCATAGAAAACGGACATGCCAGAACGGCAAAGGAGTTCATTCTCTACAGGGCAGAGCGTACACGCGTCAGAGACATGAACACACGTCTCATGAAGATATACGAAGACCTTACCTTTAAGGAAGCTAAGGACAACGATACAAAGCGGGAAAATGCCAACATCGACGGCGATACTGCCATGGGTACCATGCTTAAATACGGCTCGGAAGGCGCTAAGCAGTTCTACGAGATGTTCGTTCTGAAGCCGGAGCATGCGGACGCCCACAGGGAAGGTGACATCCACATCCACGATATGGACTTTCTGACGCTGACCACCACCTGCTGTCAGATCGACATCGAGAAGCTGTTCAAGGATGGATTTTCCACGGGTCACGGATTCCTGAGAGAGCCGAACCATATCCAGAGCTATGCTGCGCTGGCGTGTATTGCCATCCAGTCAAACCAGAACGACCAGCACGGCGGACAGAGCATACCGGACTTTGATTACGGCATGGCAAACGGTGTGAAGAAGACCTACAGGAAGCTGTACTGGACCAACCTGGGCAAAATGCTCAACCTGCTCTTTGACATTGAGGACGGCGTGGAGAAGGTGAAGGCCATCGGAGAGGACATCATGGAGACCCATGACAAATATCCGATTTTGGCGGACGACAACGGCTACAAAGAACTGGAAAAAGGCTATCTGAAGGAGATTATCGAAGAGAAATTCATCGACAAGCTTCAGAAAAAGGCCACTAAGTATGCCAACGAAGAAATCAGAAGAGATACATACCAGGCCATGGAAGCCTTTGTGCACAATCTGAACACCATGCACTCCAGAGCGGGCGCACAGATCCCGTTCTCTTCCATAAACTACGGAACGGACACCTCCCCGGAGGGAAGGCTCATCATAGAGAACATAATGCTGGCGACGGAAGCAGGTCTTGGAAACGGAGAGACGGCCATTTTCCCGATCCATATCTTCAAGATCAAGGAAGGCGTCAACTATGATCCGGGCGACCCTAACTACGATATGTTCAAGCTGGCGTGCAGAGTTTCGGCGAAGCGGCTGTTCCCGAACTTCTCGTTCATAGATGCGCCGTACAATCTCAAGTATTACAGAGAGGGCGACCCGAATACGGAAGTAGCCTACATGGGATGCAGAACAAGAGTAATAGGCAATGTGTACGATCCTACCAGAGAAGTTGTGGGCGGCAGAGGGAATCTCAGCTTCACGTCCATCAACCTTCCGAGGATCGGTATTAAAGCCCACGGAGATATGGACTGGTTCTTTGAAGATCTGGAGCGAAAGGTTAAGCTGTGTATCGACCAGCTGATGGAGCGATATAAGATCCAGGCGTCCAAGAAGGTCAAGAATTACCCGTTCCTCATGGGGCAGGGGATCTGGCTTGATTCGGACAAGCTGAAGCCGGAGGACTCCGTTGCAGAGGTATTGAAGCACGGGACTTTGACGGTAGGCTTTATCGGTCTTGCCGAATGCCTCAAGGCGCTGACAGGCTCCCATCACGGAGAAAGCCAGGAAGCTCAGACGCTGGGACTTGAGATCGTGGGATTCATGAGAAAGATGCTGGACGATGCATCCAAGAAGACGGGCTTCAACTACACGCTGATAGCGACGCCGGCAGAAGGTCTTTCGGGAAGATTCGTCAAGATCGACAGGTCAAAATACGGAGTTATCGAAGGTGTTACGGATAGAGACTACTATACCAACTCCTTCCACGTTCCTGTTTACTACAACATAAACGCATTTGACAAAATCAAGCTGGAGGCGCCGTATCATGCGCTGACCAACGCAGGTCATATCACCTATGTGGAGCTGGACGGGGATCCGTGCAAGAATCTGGACGCCTTTGAACAGGTGGTGCGCTGCATGAAGGAAAGCGGCGTAGGCTACGGCTCGATCAATCATCCTGTGGATAGAGATCCGGTCTGTGGCTATACGGGGATCATCGACAACGAGTGCCCGTTCTGCCACAGGAGCGAAGGAGACGGAGACCAAGGCTTTGAGCGTATCAGGCGTATAACAGGGTATCTGGTAGGCACTATGGATAACTGGAACGACGCCAAGACAGCAGAGGAAAAAGACAGAGTCAAGCACGACCTGGGAAGCGAGATGGAGACTCTATGAGTAAAGAATCCTATTCCCTGCGACTGGCAGGGATCGTAAGAGAATCTATAGTTGACGGTCCTGGCATAAGATTTACGGTCTTTTGCCAGGGCTGTCCGCATCTTTGCCCCGGATGCCACAATCCGGAGACCCACGACTTTGACGGCGGGAGCGACTGCAGCATTGACAGGCTCCTTGAGGAGATCGACAAGAATCCGCTGCTGGCAGGTGTGACCTTTTCAGGAGGGGAGCCCTTCTGCCAGGCGGCAGGCTTTGCAGCGCTAGCAGAAAAAGTACATCAGAGAGGGCTGACCGTAACCGTCTTCAGCGGCTATACCTATGAAGAGCTTTTGCATATGGCGGATGAAGATGCGGCAGCAGGCAAGCTCCTTTCCATGACGGATATACTCATCGACGGACCATTTGTAG